>NZ_JBEZFH010000065.1:0-33696 GCF_040649355.1 Sphaerisporangium sp. NPDC049002
CGCCGCGCGCCGAGGCCCAGGCCGTGGCCTCCCGCGTGCTCGGCACCGCGGGCCCGCTCGCGGCGGAGCTCACTCCCCACGGCCCGGCGGCCCTGCGCCGCCGCTTCACCCGCGCCCTCGCCTTCTGCGGAAGCGTCACGGCCGTACTCCTGGCCCTGTGGTACTGGAAGGGGCTGCCCGCCTGGACCTGGCAGGCGGCGATCGTCGTGACGGTGGCGGCCATCCCCCTGGCGGCCGACCGCTACCGGAGCCTCGGCCACACGACCGCCGAGGGCCACCTCGTCACGCGATGGGGCTCGGTCGTACGGCGGCACGTGGCACTGGAACACGAGGGGATCATCGGGTGGAACCTCCGGAGGTCGTTCTTCCAGCGGCGAGCGGGCCTAGTCACCCTCACGGCGACCACCGCGGCGGGCCGCCAGGGGTACGGCGTGTGGGACGTCGAGCTGGCCGAGGCGCTGCGGCTCGCGGACCAGGGGATTCCCGGGCTCCTCACCCCGTTCCTCGTGAACGGAGGCCCGGCGGGCCGTTAGTCTCCCGAGACCAGCGCGTGCGCGTAGTCCCCCAGATCGCGGGCACTGGACCCCCGGCCGCGCGTAACGGCCGCCGACCGGCTCCGATGGCACGGGGAACCGGCGGGGAAGCGGGAGGGAACGAGCCTCATGGGTCTGGCTAGAAGGTTCGGCGACCGGTTCGGACGCAAGGGCCGGCGGCTGCGCACGGTGGCCAGGGACGCGTTCGGGTGGAAAGATCTCCGGCCGGGGCAGCAGGAGGCGATGGAGCACCTGCTGGCCGGGCGTGACGTGCTCGTCGTCATGCCGACCGGCAGCGGCAAGTCGGCGGTCTACCAGATCCCGGCCCTGCTCCTCGACGGCCCGACGGTCGTGGTGTCACCGCTGATCGCCCTGCAGCGCGACCAGGTGGCCGGGCTCGCCGAGGCGAACGCCGGGGGCGCCGTCGCGGTGAACTCCGCGCAGTCCGACGGCACCAGCGACGCGTCGTTCGACCAGCTTCGCGCGGGCACCGCCGAGTTCATCTTCCTGTCCCCCGAGCAGCTCGCGAAGCCCGAGGTCGTCGACCGGCTGCGGGCGGCGCGGCCGTCGCTGATCGCCATCGACGAGGCCCACTGCGTCTCGGCGTGGGGCCACGACTTCCGGCCCGACTACCTGCGGCTGGGGCAGGCCATCGAACGGCTCGGCCATCCTCCTGTGGTGGCGCTGACCGCCACCGCCGCTCCCCTGGTCCGCGACGACATCCTCACCTCCCTCGGGCTGCCGGACGCGCGGCAGGTCGTACGGGGGTTCGACCGGCCCAACATCGACCTCGCGGTCCGCCGGTTCGTCCACAAGGACGCCAAGCGCCGCGCGCTGATCGAGGACGCCGCCTCCCGCCCGGGTCTCGGCCTGGTGTACGTGGCCACGCGCCGCGCCGCCGACGAGTACGCGGGCGCGCTGCGGGACACGGGCCGCCGGGCGGCGGCCTACCACGCGGGGATGAAAGCGGCCGACCGTCACCGGGTCCACGAGCTGTTCCGCGACGACGAGCTGGACGTGGTCGTCGCCACCTCGGCGTTCGGCATGGGCATCGACAAGCCGAACGTCCGGTACGTCCTGCACTCCGACCCGCCCGAGTCCCTGGACTCGTACTACCAGGAGATCGGCCGCGCGGGACGCGACCAGGAGCCCGCCTCGGCCGTCCTGTTCTACCGGCCAGAGGACCTCGGCATCCGCAGGTTCTTCGCCGGGGGCCGCGTGGACGAGGAGCTGCTGAAGCGCGTGGCGACGCTCGTCCGCGAGCACGGCGGGACCGTCCCCGCTCCCGAGCTGAGAGACCTGCTGGACGTGGGGCCCTCCAAGCTGACGGGCGTGGTCAACCTGCTGGAGCGGGTCGGAGCCGTCACCGTCACCGAGAGCGGCGATCTGCGCTCGGTCGCCGGCGGGCCCTCGCCCGACCGCGCCGCCGCCGAGGCCGCCGGGCTGGACGACACCCGGCGCCGGGTGGACGAGTCGCGGATCGAGATGATGCGCGGCTACGCCGAGACGACCGGCTGCCGGCGACGGGCGCTGCTGGAGTACTTCGGCGAGCCGTATGAGCGGGCCTGCGGGAACTGCGACACCTGCCGATCGGGCGCGACGGACCCCGCCGCCCCGGCCGAGCAGGTGGGCGAGGGTCCCTTCCCGATGCACGCCAAGGTCAGGCACAGCGCGTGGGGACCCGGGGTGGTCATGAGCCGGGAGCCCGACCGCGTCACGGTGCTGTTCGAGGACGTGGGCTACAAGACGCTCTCCCTGGAAGCCGTCGAACGCGACAACCTCCTCGTGCTCGCGAGCTAGGGCTGGAAGCGGTAGCCCATGCCCGGTTCGGTCAGGAGGTGGCGGGGGTGGGCGGGGTCGGTTTCGAGCTTGCGGCGGAGCTGGACCATGTACTGCCGCAGGTAGTGGGTCTCCTTGACGTAGCCACCTCCCCAGACCTCGGTGAGCAGGCGGCGCTGGCTGATCAGCTTGCCGGGGTTGCGGAGCAGGATCGACAGCAGGTGCCACTCGGTCGGCGTGAGCCGTACCCCGCCGGAGACGGTCATGCCGACCAGGTCGACGACGTGCTCCCCGATGGGGATCTCGGCCAGCTCCTCCTCGTGGGTGGCCGCGCGCCTGGTCACGGCCCGGATCCTGGCAAGGAGCTCGTCGATGCCGAAGGGCTTGGTGACGTAGTCGTCGGCCCCGGCGTCGAGGGCGTCCACCTTGTCGGCGCTGCCCGCCCGGCCCGACAGGACGATGATCGGGACGGTGGTCCAGCCCCGCAGGCCGTGGATGACCTCCACGCCGTCGATGTCGGGCAGCCCGAGGTCGAGCACGACCAGGTCAGGATGCCATCCGGCGGCGTGCCTGAGCGCGGTGCTCCCGTCGCGGGCCACCTCGACGTCGTAGTGCCGCGCGACGAGGTTGATGCGCAACGCCCGCAGCAGCTGCGGTTCGTCGTCGACAACGAGGATCTTGGTCATACGGAGCCCGCTCTGGAGGAGATGGGAAGGGTGAGGATCATGGTGAGGCCGCCTCCGGGGGTCTCCTCCGGTACGAGGCTGCCGCCCATGGCCTCGGTGAGGCCTCGGGCGAGCGCCAGGCCGAGACCGACCCCGGAGTGGTTGTCGCGGTCGCCGAGGCGCTGGAACGGCAGGAAGACCTGGTCGTGCTGGGAGACGGGGATGCCGGGCCCCCGGTCGACGATGCGGACCTCGACATTCTCCCCGTACGCGCTTGCCGTGACCAGCACCTTCTCTCCCGGGGGACTGTATCTGACCGCGTTGGCGATGAGGTTGACCAGCACGCGCTCCAGCAGCGCCGGGTCGGCGACGACCTCGGGGAGCTCGTCGGAGATCTCGTCGAGGACCCGCTCGCGGAGGGGCCCGAGGTCGTCGAGCGCGCGGGGCATGACGTCCTCCACTCCTAGCGGCCCGGAAGCCACCCCGAGGACCCCGGCCTGCAGGCGGCTCATGTCGAGCAGGTTCGCGACCAGGCGGTCGAGCTTGACCAGCGACTCGTCGGCCGTGGCCAGGAGCTCACGGTAGTCCTCCCGGCTCCACGTCATGTCACCCCGGAGGCTGTCCACCGCGGCCTTGGCCGAGGCGAGCGGGGTGCGCAGGTCGTGGCTGACGGCGGCGAGCAGGGCCGTACGCATCTTGTCGGCCTCCTCCAGCGGGCGCGCCCGCTCGGCCTCCTCGGCGAGGCGCTCCTGGCGGAGCGCGACGGCCGCCTCGGCCGCGAACGCCTCGACCACCCGGCGGTCGGACGCGTCAAGCAGCCGCCCGCACAGCGCCATGACGAGGTCGTCGTCGATCACCACGTCGGTGTCCCCTTCCGCGGGGCAGCCGGACGGGCCGGCCCCCGCCGTCGCGGCGACGCGCCAGGCACGCGGATCGGACCGGTCGCCGGGGGTCGGCTCGACCTCGGGCCGCCGCTCCAGCAGGGTGACGGCCGTCAGCCCGAAGGTCTCCCGCAGCCGGGCGAGCAGTGAGGGAAGGGCCGCGTCGCCGCGCAGGACGTGCCCGGCGAGGGTGGACAGCACCTCGGCGTCGGCTCCCGCCCGCGCCGCCTCCCGGGTACGGCGCGCCGCGACGTCGACCACGGCGCTGACCATGACCGCCACCAGCACGTAGACGGTGAGGGCCAGGAGGTTCTCGGCCCGGGCGACGGTCAGCGTGTGGACCGGCGGGGTGAAGAAGAAGTTGAGCAGCCCGAACCCGACCACCGCCGCCGTGACGGCCGGCCACATGCCGCCCACCAGCGCCACCGAGACGACCATGAGCAGGAACAGAAGGATCTCGGTCGGCAGCGTGACGCGGGGGCGGA
Organism: Sphaerisporangium sp. NPDC049002; assembly: GCF_040649355.1. Taxonomy (NCBI): domain Bacteria; kingdom Bacillati; phylum Actinomycetota; class Actinomycetes; order Streptosporangiales; family Streptosporangiaceae; genus Sphaerisporangium; species Sphaerisporangium sp. NPDC049002. The sequence goes on from NZ_JBEZFH010000065.1 coordinate 4,344, forward strand.
CCTCGTAGAGCAGCGCCGTCAGAGCGGGCAGCCCGGCCAGCGTGAGCGCCCACCCGGCGACGCGCCGCCGTCGCGTGAGCACCGCCGCGGGCCGCGACGGGCGGGGCCGGCCCCCGCCGGCCACCTCGTGGCTGATCATGTGGACGTCGATCGACCCGGACATCGCCGTCGTGGTCACCCCGACCCCGCGGGAGAACAGATGGGCGAACCGCCCCCTGCGTGAGGCCCCGAGGACGAGCTGGGTGGCGTTCACGCCCCTGGCGAAGTCGAGCAGCGCGCGGGGGACGTCGTCACCGACGACCTGGTGGTAACTGCCCCCCAGGCTCTCGACCAGGGCGCGCTGGCGCGCGAGGTACGCGGGATCGGCCCCCGTCAGCCCTTCGGACCTGGTGACGTGCACGCCCATCAGGTCGGCGGCGCGGTTCCTGTCGGCGATCCTGGCCGCCCTGCGGATGAGCGTCTCGCCCTCGGGACCTCCGGTGAGCGCCACCACCACCCGCTCCCTGGTCTCCCAGGTGCCGGCGATGCCGTGATCCGCGCGGTAGCGGTCGAGCTGGTCCTCGACCTTGCCGGCGACCCACAGCAGGGCCAGCTCCCGCAGGGCGGTCAGGTTCCCCACGCGGAAGTAGTTCGACAGCGCCGCGTCGATCTTCTCGGGGCCGTAGACGTTGCCGTGGGCCATGCGGCGGCGCAGTGCCTCCGGGGCCATGTCGACCAGCTCGACCTGGTCGGCCCGCCGCACGACCTCGTCCGGGATCGTCTCGCGCTGGGGCACCCCCGTGATCGCCTGGACCACGTCGTTCACCGACTCCAGGTGCTGGATGTTGACCGTGGTGATCACGTCGATGCCCGCGTGGAGGATGTCCTCCACGTCCTGCCAGCGCTTGACGTTCCGCGAGCCGGGCACGTTGGTGTGCGCGATCTCGTCGATCAGGACGACCTTCGGCCTCCGGCCGATCACCGCGTCGGTGTCGAGCTCGGTGAAGACCGTCCCCCGGTACACAAGCGTGCGCCGGGGGACGGCCTCCAGCCCTTGGAGCAGTTCGGCGGTGTGCGCGCGGCCATGGGTCTCCACCAGGCCGACGACGACGTCCGTACCCCGTCCGGCCCGGCGGTGCGCCTCCGCGAGCATGGCGAAGGTCTTCCCCACACCGGGCGCCGCGCCCAGATAGACCCGCAGCCGGCCCCTGTCGGGTTCCCCCATGAGTCCCAGGCTACGACCCCCGCGCGTGCTCCCTTGATCAGGGCGGCACGCGCGGGCGGACGGCGCGCCTACGCGGCGGCCGTACGGGGCTCGCGCGCCGCCTCCGTGCCCGATCCCCTGCCCGGGATGAGCGGGGTGCCGAGGAGCGCGTGCCCCACGACGGCGAGGCAGACGAAGCCGAGGACCAGGCCCCAGCTCACGTCGGTCAGGTGGTGCATGCCCCGGTAGAGGCGGGAGACGCCGACGATCAGCGGGGCCGCGATGCCGAGCACCCACCACAGCGCCTTGAGAGCGGTGTGGCGATGGGTGTGCAGGGCCAGCACGAGCGCCATCCCGCAGTAGAAGCCGACGGCGGCGCTGGTGTGCCCGGAGGGGAAGCTGGACGTGGGCGGCGCGGGGTCGAGGTGGTGGACCGTCGGCCGCGGGCGCTGGATGAAGACCGTGGCCAGCAGGAACACCGCCGACTGCGTCCAGACCGACAGGATGATGAAGATCGACTCACGCCACCGCTTGAAGACCAGCCGGAACGCGATCGCCGCGACCGCGGTCAGCACGATGATCACCGGCGTGTCCGAGAGCATCGAGCCGAAGTGCGTGAGCGTGTTGAACAGGGGGGTGCGGTCCTCCGCGAGCCCCTGGTTCACCGCCACCTCGCCCGCGACCTCGGCGTGCAGCGGCTTGATGATCAGCCATCCGACGCCGAGCGTGACCGCGGCGAGTAACACGAGGGGAAGCAGGATGAGTCGCAGCACCCACGCGACGGTCTCCGACGCCCGCGTGCCGCTCGCCGTCACCCTAGTGTCCGTGACCATACGCACTTCCCTTCGGGGAGATATCTTCCTTGGCCTCCGGCTCGACACCCTCGCGGTGCGGCTCGGAGGGGCGGCGTCCCATTTCGCGACGCCAGGTCTCGAAAGCGGCCGTCGTCGCCGCGACGACCGCGATGCCGAACACGACGCCCGCCACCACGTCGCTGACCCAGTGCACGCCGAGGGCGACCCGCGTGTAGGCGACGCCGACGACGATCACCGCGCCCACGATCCACGCGGCCATCCTCTGGCGGCGGCTGAGAAGGGGCAGGATCAACAGGATCAGCACCCCGACGCCGAGCGTCACGTTCACCGCGTGCCCGGAGGGGAACGACGAGCCTGGCGCCAGGTCGACCGGGTTGGGCAGGTGGGGCCTGGCACGGGCCACGAGCGCCTTGAGCCCGAGCCCGAGCAGCCCGCCCACCGTGATGGTCGTGACCGCCCAGGCCGCGAGCCGGGGGGCGCGCCGGTAGACGAGCCAGACCGCCGCCACCCCGACCAGCACCCGCCAGGTCCCCGGGCCGAAGACGTCGGTCCACAGCCGCAGGAAGCTCACCCAGGCCGGATGCTCCAGAGCGTAGGCGTGCAGCGTGTTCGCCGCGCCCTCGTCCAGCCGGTTCAACGGCCCGAACGAGGTCTCCACCAGGACAAGCAGCAGCGTGAACGGGATCAGCACGAGGATCACCGCGACCGACGCGAGCGTCATCCGCAGGCCGAGCCGCCTGTCCGGGTCGAACCGCTGGCCGAGCCACCCGCCCTTGCCGCTCCCGCCGGACCACGCCCCGCGCGTCCCCGGCCCCGCCTTGTTCTCCGGTGTCTCCTCCACGTTCTCCGGTGTTTGCTCCACGAACGACATTCCCTTCCCGTGCTGGTCCCGCTTCCCCCAGCGGTCCCCGAACGTGCTCATCACTGCCCGCATCCCCCGGCGTCAGGCTCCGCGCGTCCCTCCGTCGTCGTGGCGCCGCTGCCCGCGGGACCGGGGTCGGTCTTGATCGGACCGCCCGCGCCGCCCCGGCACGCCTCAAGCTGCGCCGCGAAGGCCAGGCCGAGGAACAGCGCTATGGAGCTCAGCAGCGACCACAGCATCAGCGCCATCACGGCGGTCAGCGGTCCGTACGTCGCGCCGAACGAGCCGCTCTTCTCGATATAGAAGGCCAATGCCCAGGTGAACAGGGTCCAAAGCGCCAGGGCGACGATCGCCCCTGCCGCGAGCCAGGTGTGCCCGGGCTGCTTGCGCCGGGGCGCCGCGCGGAACAGCACGGAGGCCGAAAGCACGGCGAGCAGGAAGCCCACCGGCCACCGCAGCACCGTCCACGCCATGGTCGCGGTGTCGCCCCAGTCGTACACCCGGGCCATCGCCTGTCCGATGGCCTTGCCGCCCACCATGATCACGAAGCCGAGGGTCATCATGGACCCGGCCGTGAGGGCCATCAGCACGGCCTTGGTGTACTTGTGACGGAACGGGCTGTCGCGCTCCACGCCGTAGATGCGGTTGGCGCCGCGCTCGATCTGGGCCATGGCGGTCGTCAGCCCGACCACGGCCGTGGCCAGGCCGAACCACAGGGCGATGGCGCCGCCGTCACCCGCGTGACGCTCGCTCACCGCGAGGGCGTCCTTGATGACCTTCTCGCCGGAGCCCGCGGCGAACCGGCGGATGATCAACTGCATGACCTGCCCGAGCTCCTCCTGGTGGAGCACCGAGCTGAGCCCGACGGCGGCGATGGCGCCGGGGATGATCGCGAGGCAGATCTGGAAGGCCAGGGCCCGCGAGTGGCTGAAGCCGTCGCCGTACCTGAACCTGACGAACGAGTCGCGCACGAGGTGCCACCCGCCGTACCGGCGCAGCGTCACCCACGCGTCGTCGGCGCTGAGCTCCTCGCCGCTCATCGACCGGGTCTGCGGGACCGTGGTGGCCGTACCCATGGGTCAGCCCTCCGTTCCGCGGGGCGTCCGCAGCAGCAGTGCCTTGGGGCTGGTCTCGATCGACATGCTGGTGCCGTAGCCGATGGGGTCGCCGTCGCACTCGTGCAGGACGGCCGGGTCGAGGTCGATCTTGATCCGGGCGGCGGTGTACCGCTCCGCCCGCCGGTCGTAGCGCTGCGACCGCGTCAGGACATGGCCCACCACGCGCAGCCAGTCCATCGGGGTGCGCGGGGCGAGAATGAGGATGTCCAGGTGCCCGTCGTCAGGCTCGGCGTCGGGCAGCAGGCGCAGGCCGCCCTGGAGCTGGCCGACGTTCCCGATCAGGACCATCATCGCCCGCCGGCGCAGCGTCGTACGCCCGTCCAGGCAGAGCGTGACGTGGAACGGCCGGTCGCGCAGATGCTTGACCAGCCCGCCCACGTAGGCGAGCCAGCCGATCTTGGCCTTGGCGCCGTCGCTCGTGCTGTGCGCCATGGAGGCGTCCAGGCCGATGCCGGCCATGACGACGAACGGACGGCCGTCGATCGCGCCGACGTCGATCGCCCGCGTCTCGCCCTCCACCCCGGTGCGGACGGCGTCCGCCAGCGTGCCGGGGAGCTTGAGGTTGCGGGCCAGCAGGTTGCCGGTGCCGGCGCACAGGATGGCCAGCGGCACCCCGGTGCCCATCAGGCCCTCGACACACGCGCGCACGGTGCCGTCGCCGCCCGAGGCGAAGACCAGCTCGGCCCCGTCGTCCACGGCCTTCCTGGCCATGCCGACGCCGGGGTCCTCGGCCGTCGTCTCGATCCACAGCGGCTCGTCCCAGCCGTGACGCGCCAGCTCGGCCGTCACCTCGGCGCGGTGGCGGCCCATATCGGACACCTTGGTCGGGTTCACAATCACGGCAGCTTGGGGCACGGCAGTGCTAGCTACCCGGATCGCGAAGGTTTGAACGACCCTTTGTCAGACGCCGGAGCTCAGGTGCCGGTCAGCACCTCGGCCACGACGCAGGTGATGTTGTCGGGACCCCCGCCCTCTTTGGCGAGATCGATGAGCCGCTGGGCGGCCTCGCCCAGATCGGTCATCGCGGTCAGCGTCTCGTGCAGCGCCTGCGGCCCGACCACGCCGCTCAGCCCGTCGGAGCAGATCAGGTAGCGGTCGCCCGCCCGGGCCTCGCGCAGCGAGAGGTCGGGCTCGACGGACCCGCTCCCGCCGAGCGCCCGCATCAGCAGGGAGCGGCGCGGATGCGCGGCGGCCTGCTCGGGGGTCATCTGCCCGTCGTCCACGAGCGACTGGACCAGGGTGTGGTCGCGCGTGATCTGGTAGAGATAGCCCTCGCGGAGCATGTAAGCACGGGAGTCGCCGATGTGGGCCAGCGCGAACCTCGGGCCCTCCCACAGCATGGCGGTGAGGGTCGTGCCCATGCCGGTGAGCTTGGGGTCGCGCCCGGCCATGTCCTTGAGGCGCCGGTCGGCCTCGCTGATCGTGGTCTCCATCGATCCGAGCAGGTCGGCGCTGGGAGGGTCGCTGTCCAGGGCGGACATCGTGGCGATGACGGTCGCGCTGGCCACCTCGCCGTGGCTGTGCCCGCCCATCCCGTCGGCTACGGCGAGAAGCCGGGGACCGGCGTACACCGAGTCTTCGTTCTGCTGGCGGCGCAGGCCGACGTCGGTGCGAGCCGCGTAACGCAGCGTGAACGACGCGTTGTTCGACATGACCTCAGTAAATCATTGGTTGAAACACTTCACAACCATAGAGTTGGTGGATTGCAGCGGCAGGGTGGACTAATCTGGCCGTGGGGAGCCTGGGTTAGACCCCCGAGCAGGGAGATGCGACGCGAATGGGACACGACGCCATGTTGAACGCAGGCGACATCGCCCGGCTCGCCGACGTCGGGCGCGCGGCGGTGAGCAACTGGCGGCGCCGCTACGACGACTTCCCCCAACCCGTGGGCGGCACGGCCGCGAGCCCGCTGTTCTCCCTCCCCGAGGTCGAGGACTGGCTGCGCCGCAATGGCAAATCCTACGAGATGTCGCTGGGCGACCGCGTCTGGCAGCGGTTACGAGCAGCGGGCGACGACCTGCGGCTCGGCGACCTGGTCGGCTGCGCGGGAGCCTTCCTGCTCTACCTGCGGCGCGAGCCCGACGGCTGGAAGGCGATCGCCCGGAGCCCCGAGCCCGCCAAGCGGCTCCACCAGGCCGCCGCCACGGCGACGGCCGACCTTCCCGTGCCGGTCGACTGGGGCCTGATCGACGCCCGGCTCTACCGCCTGATCGCCGACCTGGCCGCCGAGAACGGGCCGCTCGCCGCCTTCGAGCTGCTCTGCGAGCGCTACGTCGAGGCCCATTCCCGGCGGCTGTCCGTCACGCGGGCCGACATCGCCGAGCAGGTGGCGCGGCTGGCCCGCCTGGAAGCGAGCGCGACCGGCGACACGGGCACCGTCTTCGACCCCGCCTGCGGCGTCGGCGCCCTCCTGCTGCCCTTCGCGGGGGCGCGGGTGCTCGGGCAGGAGAGCGGCGAGACCTCGGCGCTGCTCACGGCCGTACGGTTGCTGCTGCGCGACGCGCGCGCGAAGGTCGTCGCCGGCGACTCGCTCCGGCTCGACGGCTTCCCCGGGCTGCGTGCCGACATCGTCGTCTGCGACCCGCCGTTCAACGAGCGCGCGTGGGGCTACGAGGAGCTGACCGGCGACCCCCGGTGGGAGTACGGCCTGCCGCCGCGCGGGGAGTCGGAGCTCGCCTGGGTGCAGCACTGCCTGGCCCACGCGCGTCCCGGCGGCCTGGTCGCCATCCTCATGCCCGCCGCCGCGGCGAGCCGCCGCCCCGGCAAGCGGATCCGGGGCAACCTGCTGCGGGCAGGCGCGCTGCGCGCGGTGGTCACGCTCTCGGCGGGAGGGCCCGACCTTTGGCTGCTGCGCCGCCCGGAGGCAGGCGAGCGCCCGCCGTCCCTGGTGCTGATGATGGACGCGACCGACAGCCTCTCGACCGTCGAGGCCGCCTGGCGGGCGTTCCAGGCCGATCCCGAGTCCGAGCCGCCCGGCACCGCGCAGGCCGTCCGCATCATCGACCTGCTGGACGACGAGGTCGACCTCAGCCCCGCGCGGCACCGCCCGCTTCGGCCGGAGGAGGATCCCGCCCTCGGGTTCGGCGCGGTCGAGGACCGCTTCCGCGCCGCGGTGGCCGCGCTGCCGGAGGCGCTGCCCGGCATCGCGTCGCTCGCCGAGGCGCGCGACCTGCCGAGCACCACCGTCGGCGAGCTGGTCAGGGCCGGGCTGGTCACGATCCAGCAGGGGCCGCCGAGGATGCCGCCGGACACCGGTGACCTGCCCGTGCTGACCGCCGCCGACCTCGCCACCGGGGGCGGGCCGTCCGGCCGCACCTCCCGCGACCAGGACCTCGTCCTCCTGGAGGCCGGGGACGTCGTCGCCACGAACACCACCGCGGAGACCGCCGCCCGCACCGTCGCCGAGGGCGGCGCGGTGCTCGGACCCCAGCTCCACCTCTACCGGGTCGACCGTGAGCGCATGGACCCCGACTTCCTGGCGGGGTACCTGCGCTACGCCGGCACGTCCGGCGCCACGCGGGCGTATTCGGGCGCGAGCCGTGTCGACGCCCGCCGGGTGCGCATCCCGAGGCTCTCCCTGTCCGAGCAGCAGGCGTACGGCAGGGCCTTCCGCGAGCTGCTCGCCCTGGAGGACCGGCTGCGCGAGACGGCCGCCCTGGGAGAGACGCTCATCCGGCTAGGCTTTGACGGTCTGGTCGGCGGCCGTCTGCGGCCCAACCGTTAAGGGTGTATTTTTCCCCGATAGATCATCAGGAGGGGCGAATGGTCATCGGCGACCGGTACGTGCTCGACGACCTGCCTCTCGGCCAGGGCGGCATGGGCGCCGTCTACGGCGGTCACGACACGCACCTCGATCGCAAGGTGGCCGTGAAGTTCCTCCGGTTCCCCGGCGGGCACGACGAGGAGCTGGAGCAGCGCTTCATGCGCGAGGCCCGCATCCTGGCCAGGCTGGAGCACGCCGGGGCGCCGATCCTCTACGACTTCGGCACCTTCGACCGGCGCCTGTTCCAGGTCATGCAGTTCATCGACGGCGTCACCGTCGCCGACCTGGTGAGCGAGCATGGCCCGCTCCCCGTGCCCTGGGCCGCCGCGATCACCGCCCAGGCGTGCGCGGTCCTGTCCGCCGCCCACGCCCTGTCGATCTGCCACCGCGACCTCAAGCCGACCAACCTGATGCTCTGTCCCGACGGCAGCGTGAAGGTGCTCGACTTCGGGCTGGCGATGCTCAGGGAGGCGGACGTCGTCCAGTTCACCCGCATCGGCCAGATCCTCGGCACTCCGGCGTACATGTCGCCCGAGCAGATCCAGCGCGGGCTGGCGGGGCCGCGCAGCGACCTCTACGCCCTCGGCTGCGTCCTGCACGAGATGCTCACCGGGCGGCAGTTGTTCGCCGGGCCCACCGAGTACGCCGTGTTCGAGAAGCAGGTGAACGAGACGCCCCCCGAGATAACGGGCGTGCCGGAGGAGCTGAACCGGCTGATCGCCGGTCTGCTGGAGAAGAAGCCCGAGGACCGGCCCGCCGACGCGAACACGCTGTACGAGCGCCTCCAGCCCTTCGCGGTCGACCTTCCCATGCTCCCCGGGTTCCTCACCCCGTCGTCGGTCCCGAGCCCCGGCCGCATGTACGCCCGCGTGGTCGGCCGCGTCCTCCCCTGACCCCCGCGACCGGGTCAGCAGCCGTCCGTCGTGTTCAGGTTGGTGAGCACGGCCCCGAAGATGTCGTGCAGTTGGCGCACCTGCTCCGCGGTGAGCCGGTCGAACAGCACGCGGCGCACTTCCTCGACGTGGCCGGGGGCCGCCTCGGCCAGGGCGGCGAACCCCTCGGCGGTGAGCGTGGCCAGGGTCGTGCGGCCGTCGCCGGGGCGCTTCCTCCGGCGCACCCAGCCCTGAGCCTCCAGCTTGGCGACGGCGTGCGAGAGCCGGCTGGCCGACGAGCGCACGAGCTGGGCCAGCTCGGTCATCGTCATCGAGCGCTCGGGCGCCTCCGACAGCATCGCGAGGATCATGTAGTACGTGTGCGGCATCGCGGCGTCACGCTGGAGCTGCCGGTCGAGGGAGTCGTGCAGGAGCCGCGAGGCCCAGAGGAAGGTGCGCCAGGTCCTCTGCTCGTCCTCGTCCAGCCACCGCGTCTCGCTCACACGCCCAGTTTACCGGCTCACTTGAGCGCTCAAATGTGACCACCCGACCGCGACCGACGTACCTCGACCCGATCACCCCATGCCGGCTGAGAGGGACTTCAGCGGGTGCCTTCGGGGGTGTGGCGGAGGGCTCGGCCGGGGAGGGCGCCGGTGGGGTGGCCGTCGGCGATGACGGGGACGCCGCCCACGAAGACGTACGGGATGCCGGTGGGCTGCCTGCGCGGGTCGTCGAAGGTGGCCGCGTCGCCGACCGTGAGCGGGTCGAACAGCACCAGGTCGGCGTGGTACCCGGGCCTGACCAGCCCGCGTCCGACGAGCCTCAGCCGCCTGGCGGCGTTGCCGGTCAGATGGGCGACGCACTCCTCCAGGGTGAGCACGCCCTCGTCCCGCACGTAGTGGCCGAGGTAGCGGGGGAAGGAGCCCCACGCGCGGGGATGCGGCCGCGCGCCGGTGAGCAGGCCGTCGCTTCCGCACGTGTGCGCTGGGTGCCTCATGATGGCCCGCACGTTCTCCTCGTCGCCCACGTGCTGGAGGATCGTGGTGCCGAGCCCGTCGTCGACCAACTGCTCGCGGTACACCTCGAAGGGGGCGCGGCCGGAGTCGGCGGCCAGCGCGGCGATCGTGCGGCCGACGCGGGCGGCGAGGGCGGGCGAGCGGGTGCCGGAGATCTGGATCGTGTCCCAGTCGACGGGCACGCCGTGGCAGCCGTCGGAGCCCTCCTCCTCCATGACGCGCCTGACGCGCTCGGCCGTCGCGGGGTCGCGCAGCCGCGCGAGGGTGTGGTCGGGGCCGCCCTCGGACGCCCAGCCCGGCAGCAGCGCGGCGAGCGTGGTCGAGCCGGGCAGGTAGGGATAGGTGTCCAGGGTGATGTCGCAGCCGCTCGCGAGCGCGGTGTCGAGCAGGCGCAGCAGCTCCCCCGCCCGGCCGGCGTTCACGGCGAAGTTCATCGTCGCGTGGGCGAGGTGCAGCGGGCAGCCCGACGCGCGCGACACCTCCACCATCTCGGCGTACGCCGCGAGCGCGCCCGCGCCGTACGAGCGGTGGTGCGGGGAGTAGTAGCCGCCGAGCCGGGCGACGACCCGGCACAGCTCGACCAGCTCGCCGGTGCCCGCGTACATGCCGGGGGTGTAGGTGAGCCCGCTGGACATGCCGACCGCGCCCTCGGCCATGGCCTGCGCGACCAGCGCCTTCTGCCGCTCCAGCTCGGCCTCGGTGGGGGGCCGCGCGTCCCAGCCCATGGCCAGCATCCGCACCGTGCCCTGCGGCACGAGGTAGCAGGCGTTGACGGCGATGCCCCGGTCGAGCCTCGCGAGGTACTCCCCGACCGACCGCCAGTCCCAGTCGAACCCGCCGGGGTCGCCGTTCCATCCGGCGAGCTGCCTGCGGAGCTGCGCGAGCGTGGTGTCGTCGACGGGCGCGTACGACAGCCCGTCCTGCCCGAGGACCTCGCAGGTGACGCCCTGGCCGACCTTGGCCAGATGGCCGGGGTCCGACAGCAGGGCCAGGTCGGAGTGGGCGTGCATGTCGACGAAGCCGGGTGCGAGCACGAGCCCGTCGGCGTGCAGGATCCGGCCGGGGCCGCCCTTCCCCGGCGGGTCGATCGCGGCGACGCGGCCGCCGCTCACGGTGACGTCCGCGACGTACGCGGGCGCGCCCGTACCGTCGGCCACGGTCGCCCCCCGGACGACCAGCCCGTCCATCACCCGGTCACCTCCCCGCCGATTCTCCCCTCAGGAGTACACCAGAGTGGGCGCCCCCGGCGTGAACTCGGTGTGGATCAGGCGGGAGGGCACGCCGAGGTGCAGCAGGCGGGAGGTCGTCACCTGCACCATGTCGGGCGAGCCGCACACGAAGACGTCCCCGTCCAGGGGGACGCGATGGTTGAGCAGCGCGTCCACGGCGCTCTCCCGCCGCCACTCGTGCGGGTCGTCGGAGATCGCCGTGACGACCCGCAGGCGCCGGTGGTGGGAGCGCAGCGCGCGCAGGTCGGCGAGGTCGTAGGTGTCACCCGCGTAACGGACGCCGTGGAAGAGGTCGATGGTCGGCCGGTCCGGCAGCCACATCGACTCCTCGATGAGCGCCTTGAGCGGCGCGAGGCCGGTGCCTCCCGCGATGAAGACCAGGTGGGGGGTGCTCGCCCGTTCGAGCAGGAGCGAGCCGCGTGGCGGCCCCAGCAGGACGGTGTCGCCGGTACGCGTGTGGTGGGCCAGCGCGGTGCTGACCCATCCCCCGGGCACGACCCGCACGTGGAACGTCAGCCGGTTGTCACGGCGCGGCGCGTTGGCGATGGAGTACGGCCGCCACACCTTGGGCCAGTGGGGCGTCTGCAGGGTGGCGTACTGGCCCGCCTTGAAGGGGTAGGGCTGGTCCGGCTCGACGGTGACCACCGCGATCTCGGGCGTGCGCATCTCGTGCCCCGTCACGATCCCGGTCCACGCGGGTGGCGTGTGCGCGGACTCCTGCTCGGCGGCCTGGATCATCACGTCGGCGATGAACTGGTAGGCGTCGATCCACGCCGAGTCGTAGACGGCCCGCCAGGCGTCCCCGGCGTTGACCCGCATCGCGATGACCAGGCACCGGCCCACGGCGGGGTAGTGCTCGGGCAGGACCCCGTACTTGCGGTGGTCGCGCGCGAGCCGTGCGAGGTGGTCGCCGAGCCCGTCGATGTCCTCCAGGTTGAGCACGACCTGTGTGAGCGCCCGCAGCAGGCGGTCGCGCTGGAGGTCCATGGCCGGAGGGAACATCTCGCGGATGTGGGGGTAGTCCGCGAAGAGCTTCGCGTAGAAGTACATGGTGACCTTGTCGGCCACCGGCTCGACCAGAGCCCAGCTCCGGCGGATCAACTCGATGTCAATGGTCATGGCGTCACTCAGCCGGCCGGCCCGCTTCCTGTCTCTCCCGTTCGCGGGACCGCGTGACGCCGAAGTACTCCTCGCCCGCGGGCCTGCGGCCCTCCGCGTCGCGCCGCCTGCGGTCCTCCCTGGCCAGGAGCGGGATGTGCTTGGAGCAGTGGATGTAGGCCTCCTCGACCTCGACCACGACCCACCGGTCGGCCCGGCGTCCGGGCGCGGTCCGGTCCTCGTCGGCGAGCCCGTGGCGTCGGGCCACGTCGTACGCGGTGGTGATGCTCGCCGCGCCGTTGACGTGCAGCCCCACCAGGTCTTCGAAGAAGTCGACGAACAGCAGGCTGATGTGCGGGTTCTCCATGATGTTGCCCATGCTCGCGAGCACGCCGTTGCCCCGGAACTCCGGGTAGATCAGCCTGCCGGGGTCGAGCACCCGGACGAATCCGGGCGGGCCCGCCCGGAACGAGGTGTCGCAGTTGCCCGCCGCGTCCGAGGTCCCGATGAACGCCATCTCCTGCCGGGCGACGAACTCCTGCATCTCGGGCGTCAGGCGGTCGACCACCTGCCGGTCGTAGAAGCGAAGCGCCCGCTCGCGCGTGGAGAACAGGCTCTGGAGGAGGTGCTCGCCCCTCGACCCGGGGAGTCCTTCGTCCTCCCGGCCGTCGTACGGACCGTGCTCCATCAACGCTCCCATCGCCGCCGCGTTCACCAGTGCCCCAGATACGCGGGCCTCCAGCGAACCCCGTAGATCACCATAAAGACCCCATACGTAACATCAGTCACAATAACGGTCGATCCTCGCCCCCACCTACGACATAGCGAAATATTCCTGACTTCCCGATGTCACGCGAGGCGCCACGCTTCCATGATCCCGGGCACGCGTCAACCGCTCTGGTGGATCACGGCGTCGATCAGAAGAACGTCCGGACGAGGTCGACGACCTCGGGGTCCGGCGCCTCCACGTCGTCGACCACGGGGATCAGCGTCCACTTGTCGAAGGCCGTGCACGGATGCGAGAGGCCGAGGCGGACCACGTCACCGCAGTCGACGACAGAGCCGCCTTCGAGGGCCAGGAAGGTGAGCTGGTCGTTGAGCGCGGTGACCCGGGCCCCGCCGAGGATCGAACCGGTCCGCCCCCGCACGGCCTGCGGCTCGGGCAGCCCCTCGTCGAAGGGAAGGTCGCGCTTGCCCGCGTCGAGCAGCGCGAGCGCCGGCTCCGGCCGCGAAACGACCCGGGCCCAGCCGTGCATCGCCGGACGCAGCGGCACGGGCCCGGCGCCGCGGGAGAACGGGGAGATCGCCCGGTAGAAGCCGTCGTCGTGCACGACGTACGCGCCCGACCGCAGCACCACACGCGCGCCGAGCCCACCGAGGACCTCCACGACCTGGTCGAAGTACGCGCTGCCGCCCGCCGTGACGATCGGCTCGTCCACCTCGTGGTCCAGCCTGCCGTGGAGGGCGGCCATCCGCCTCAGGAAGCCGTCCACCGCGGCCAGGCTCTCTGTGGAGGCGTCGTGGCCGAGCGCGCCCTCGTACCCGGCGACGCCGGCCAGGCGCAGCGTGGGAGCGGCCCGCACCGCGCCGGCGATCGCGACCGCCTCGTCCGCGTCCCTCACGCCCGTACGGCCGCCCGGCGCGCCCAGCTCGACGCACACGTCCACCGGCCGCCCGGCTCCCGCCTGGCGCAGGGCGGCGTCCATGACGGCGACCGAACGGGCGGAGTCCACCCAGCACGAGAACAAGAAGCCGGGGTCCCCGTCGAGCTGGGCGCCGACCCAGGCCAGCCCGGCGGGGTCGAGCAGGCTGCCGGCGAGCATCAGGCGACTCACCCCGAAGGCCCGTGCGACGCGGAGCTGCGGCAGGTTCGCGAGCGTGAGTCCCCAGGCCCCGGCGGCGAGCTGGCGCCGCCACAGGACGGGCGCCATGGTGCTCTTGCCGTGCGGGGCCAGCGAGACGCCCGCCGCGGCGACCCAGGCGGCCATGGTCTCGATGTTGTGGTCGAGGGCGCGGCGTTCGAGGGTGAGCAGCGGCGTCCCGAAGTCCGCGAGCGAGGGCCGCCCGGAGAGGTACTCCCCGACCGTGAGTCCGGAGGCCCGGAGGGGCGCGGCCTTGAACCGCCAGTCGAGCCGCTCCTCGCGCAGTGCGGCGACAGCGGCGGCGTCGATCGGCATCCGACCTCCTGGATTTGCGTGGATTGCGCTAGTTTGTACCCGTGTTACCGGTGCCGGTCAACGCGGCCCGACTCACCGCCGTCCGTGCCCGACCACCGCCGTCCGTACCCGACCCACCGCCGTACGTGCCTGACCGCCGCCGTGCCCGTCCGCCCCGGTAGGCTCGGCCGCCGGGACTGTGGGAAGCCGATCTTCGGAGCCGCCATGAGTGACAAGACCGCCATCCGCACCGAGGGCGCGCCCGCGCCGGTGATCCTCTCCCAGGGCGTCCGCAAGGGCCCGTTCCTGCAGGTCTCCGGCCAGGGCCCGATGGACCTTCGGACGTCGGAGTACCTCCACCCGGGCGACGTGCGCGCCCAGACCCGCAGGACGCTGGAGAACGTCAAGGCCGTTCTCACGGCCGGAGGCGCGACCGTCGAGGACGTGCTGATGTTCCGGGTCTACCTCACCAAGCGCGAGGACTTCGCCCCGATGAACGAGGTGTACGGCGATTTCGTCAGGGAGAACTGCCCCAGCGGGGTCCTGCCGGGCCGCACCACCGTCTTCACCGGCCTGCCCCACGAGGCGATGCTCGTGGAGATCGACGCCCTCGCCCACGTCGGCTGACCGCACGCGAGACCTGGGCTTCGCCAAGCGCCGCTCACGTGAGTTCCGCGAAGCGCTCCACCTTCTCGATGGTCCCCGAGACGATGATGACGTCCCCGTACATCAGGACGGTGTCGGCGGTGGCGTAGGTGAACTCCTGTCCCTGGCTCTTGACGCCCACCACCGTGACGCCGTACTTCTTGCGCAGCTTGCACTCCCCGAGAGCGAGACCCACGAGCTCTTTCGGCGGGCGGGTCTTGACCAGGGCGAAGTTCTCGTCGACCTCGATGTAGTCGAGCATCCGGCCGGTCACCAGATGGGCCACGCGCTCACCCATGTCGTGCTCGGGCTGCACGACGTGCCGGATGCCGATCTGCTCCAGGATCCGGGCGTGCTGGCGGCTGACCGCCTTGGCCCAGATGTTCTCCACCTCCAGCTCGACGAGCAGCGAGGCGGTCAGGATGCTCGCCTCCAGGTCGCCGCCGATGGCCACCACGGCCTGGTAGAAGTCGGGCACGCCGAGCTGCTTCAGCGCCTCCATGTCGGTGGAGTCGGCGACGACGACATGGGTGAGGCTCCCCGCGAGGCTCTGCACCACCTTCGCCCGGTTGTCGATGGCCAGCACCTCGGTGCCCCTGCGTACGAGCTCCAGCGCGAGCGAGGTGCCGAACCGGCCCAGCCCGATGACCACCACAGGACTGTCTCTGCTGTACTCAGCCAACGATGGGTCGCTCCTCCGGCAACTCGTAACGGGTGGTGCGCTCGCGCAGCGCGAGCGCGGAACCGAGGGTGAGCGGGCCCACCCGGCCCACGAACATCAGCAGCAGGATCAGCACGTGCCCCGCGGCGGGCAGATCGGCGGTGATGCCGGTGGACATGCCGGCCGTGCCGAAGGCCGACACCGCTTCGAACAGCACCCTGTCCAGGCTATGCGGCGTCAGGGCGAGCAGCGCGTACGTCGAGACCGCCACCAGGCCCACCCCGAGCAGCGCGATCGCCAGGGCCTGGCGCTGGATGGTCTCGGGGATGCGGCGGTGCCCGACGTTCACCCGCGTCTCGCCGCGCAGCTCGGCCCACAGGACGAAGGCCAGCAGCCCGAACGTGGTCACCTTGATCCCGCCGCCGGTGCTGGCGCTGCCGCCTCCGATGAACATCAGCACGTCGGTGGCCAGCCAGCTTGAGGGGTACATCTGCGTGATGTCGATGCTGTTGAAGCCCGCGCTGCGAGGCATGACGCCGGTGAAGAACGCGGCCAGCAGCTTGGCCGGGTCCGACAGCGGGCCGAGCGTCTTGGGGTTGGACCATTCGGTCACCAGGAACACCAGCGTGCCCAGCACGATCAGCGCGGCCGACACCGCCAGCGTGATCCGCGTGAGCACCGACCACCTGCCGGGCCGCCGCCACGAGCGGAGCAGCTCGAACCACACCGGGAAGCCCAGCCCGCCGATGATGACGGCGACCGCGATGGTGACGCAGATCCAGGGATCGGCGACGAACCTCATCAGGCTGTCAGGCCACAGCGCGAACCCCGAGTTGTTGAACGCCGCGACCGCGTGGAAGGCCCCGAGGTACGCCGCCCTGCCGAGCGGCTCGCCGTACCCGATCACGAAGCGGGCGGTGAGCACGACCGTGATGACGACCTCGGACACCAGGCTGAACAGCACCACCTTGCGCACGACCCTGCGCAGGTCGACCATGCTGAGCGCCTTGGTCTCCGCCTGTGCCAGCAGGCTGGCCCGCAGCCCGAGCCGGCCGGAGACCATCACGGCGAAGAGCGTGGCCAGGGTCATGATGCCGAGGCCGCCCACCTGCACCAGCCCCACGATGACGACCTCACCGAAGACCGACCAGTGCGTACCGGTGTCCACGATCACAAGGCCGGTGACGCACACCGCGGAGGTGGCCGTGAACAACGCCTCCAGCAGGTCGGCCCGCTGGCCGGTCGTCGTGGCCAGGGGCAGGGAGAGCAGCGCCGTGCCGACGAGGGCCACCACGCCGAAGCTCCCCACGATCACCTGCGCCGGGTGCTGGAAGCGGCCCACCAGGGCTGCCGCGAACCCCGGCCCACCGCTCAACTGGGTCATGAGGGCGCCGGCACGCGGGCGCGGCGGAACAAGGGATCGGCGAACGTCAAGATCATGGAGCCCCCCGGCCGGAAGTGTGCGCCGGTGGCCTCTGCCGACCAGACCCGCCAGCGCATCGAAGCACAGTAACAAGCACCTGAAACCCTGACCAACCGCGCGGCAAACCTCCCGCTGAGGCCCCTCGGCCCGTTCGCCCGGTCACTCAGGGACGGGGCCCCTTTCCTTACACGCGATGGACACCGCCGTGCCGTGCCCCGGATGCCTCCGACCGGCTGGGAGCCGTGGATCCGGGAGTCTGTACGCTCACACGGAGCAGGGACCGTGAAAGGGAGTGGACATGGCCACCGAATCCCCTCAGCCGCTGGACATCCCCGTCGATGGAGGCGAGTTGCGTGCGCTCCGATGGGGCACCGGGGACGCCGTCATCCTGGCCGCCCACGGGATCACCAGCTCCGCCGCCTCCTGGCAGGCGGTCGCCGGGCGCCTTCCCGCCGGCTGGTCGCTGATCGCCGTCGACCTGCGCGGCCGGGGCGGGAGCACCGACCTGCCGGGGCCGTTCGGCTTCGACCGCCACAGCGCCGACCTGAACGCCGCCGCCCGCCACATCGGCGCCGAGCAGTACGTCCTGACCGGTCACTCCATGGGCGCGTACGTCGCCCTGCTCGCCGCCGTGCGCAGTCCCGAGCTGTACCGGCGGCTGGTCCTCGTCGACGGCGGGATCCCGCTTCCCGTACCCGAGGGCGTCGACCCCGACGCGGTGATGCAGGCGACGCTCGGCCCCGCGCTGGCCCGGCTCACCCGCACCTTCGCCTCCGTCGAGGAGTACTTCGACTTCTGGCGCCCGCATCCGGCGTTCAAGGACTCCTGGAGCGACGACCTGGAGTTCTATCTGCGGTACGACCTCACCGGCGAGCCGGGTGCCCTGCGTTCACGCGCCCAGGCCTCAGCGGTCCGCGCCGACGGACACGATCTGCTGAGCAGCGGGCAGAAGATCACTGACGCGCTCCGCGCGCTGAAGCTCCCCACCGCCCTCCTCACGGCCCCGAGCGGCATGATGGGCGACCCCCCGCCGTTCCTGCCCCCCGCCCACGTCACCGAGGCCCAGGCCCAGTCCCCCGTCCTCAAAGCCGAGGTCGTCCCCGACACCAACCACAACACCATCCTCTTCAACCCAACATCGGCCCGAACGGTCATCCACCACCTGACCACCTGACCCGTCGGCCCGCGCGATCAGCTCACGTGCCCTGGCGGGCCTTGCGGAGGGGTGCGGGACCCGCAGCACTCCTGTTCGCCAAGCGCGTGCCTCTGCCGGCACGCGACGGGGACCCGATCCACACCTGCAGGTGAGCCTCACTACGGCCCGATCACGACCATCACGCCGCCTGGCGCCATTGCCCGATCGAAGACACGTGAGCCGATAACCAACGAGCGCATTCGAACTTTGGGCCAGCCGCGCCGTCCCTGGTAGAGGGTCGGGCGGTGGGAGCGGTGCGCAATGCCCGTCAGTTGGTGCGGATGGCGCGCTTCGCCGCGCAAGGGTGACCAGGCCGCTACGTTAGGTCCTCAATTTCATCTGCGTGCAAGCCATCGGACGATCAACCAGAGAATCCATGCTTGAACCAAGCCGGCCACCACGAGAACCATGAGGGCGCCGTAAGGACCCACGTCTGGCAAGAAAAGGTCTTGAAGATATGAGAAGGCTGAACTCAACGGCGCGGCAAACAGCAGAATCCAAAGGTACTCCAATCCGCCCCCCCTCCCGGCCAGCGGTATTGTCACCGCGGCTGCTCCAAGAATAAGGAGCACATACAGGAGGGGAATGATTGCCGTCGCCCCGCCCACCTTCCGGCTACCAGTCTTCAGATAGTGCATCAAGGATCTCATGTCCGTGTCGCTTCCTGTACGAGACCAACCTTGGTATGGGGAGTGGGCCGAAGCGGACGTTACCCCTCTTCGGCCCAATCTCAACGGCTTAGAGTCAAGCTACATTGACTTACCGCCCCGGTGGACTACGGACTGGTAGTACGCATACGCCCAAGTCAGCACTCCGGCCTTCTTCGTATCGGATATGCGTTGCAGGTGTAGCTGCGCATAACTGTATAGAAGATCGAATCGACAGATGCCTTTTCAGCCTTGGTCCAGGAATCCGTCCTGCTCAGTTAGATAATTCCGTAGCCGTAGTCGTGCATGTCGCACGCGACACGGAAATCGAAACCACCTGGGAAGCTTCCGCACCTGCCTACTACCGGTACGGTGCAGTTGTCGTTGTTCACGCCGACGACCGCCTTGTTGCCGGGCAACTCGGCGGTGATCCGCGGGCTGCCGTAGGTGCCGTCCCAGTCAGTGTGGATCCCGGCGATCTCCACCGCGAGCGCGGCATCGGCAGCGGCCAGCCACAATCCATTGATGAAGCTAGACCAGGCAATCCAGATCACGCCAGGCCAGAGCGGCGCCTCTTGCCGTATGTGACGCTAGGTGACGATCACCGGCGTGCCGGTGAATTCACGAGGCCGACCTTCACGCGACAGCGAGATCGACCACACATCGCCGTGTCCTGGGCGGCCTCCCGCACGTTCAGCCTCCTTGTCCGCGACGACGACGATCTCGGTCCCCGTCTGGTCGACCTGGAGGACCCGAAGGCCCGGGTACGGGCTCTCCTGCCGGTCGATGTGCGTGGTGTAGCCGTAGGAGGCTAGTGCAGGGGCCAGGATTTCGTAGGGCACGTAAGGGGCGAACGAGCCGTACTTCTCGCGCAGGCGGGTAGGCACCGTGTCACCCTGCTGGCCGGCGAGCCGGTGGACCTGGATACTGATCACACGGCACATCCACCCGTGATCGCGCTCAAATCCGAACTCCACCAGGCCGTAGTCCCGCCGCAGGGTGCCCCGACCGGGGTCGTCCAGGAAATCCGGGCCGAGAACCCGTTCCACCTCCTCGGCTCGTGAACCGATCCTTAGGCCCAGCACAGTGCCAGTCGTGAGCGCCGTTACATAGAAGGCCAGTTCGGTCACTTGATCTTCTCCAAAGCCTTGATAAGGAAGTGCATCTCGGCGGCACGGTTCTTGTTCATGCCCAACTGCCCGCTGTTCATCCGAGCCATAACATCCTTGGCGTTGCGGATGAGGCTGGCGCGCAGCTTGGGATCTGAGCGAACCGCGTCGAGGACCATCCGGAGTTCAACGTCACTCGGGGTGCCGCTGCGCAACCTGATGCCCTTCACGCCGATGCCTCCCTTGCCTTCCGGGAAGATCCGCACCGACCAGCTTTCCCCGACAGGGGATCTTTGGCCAGGATCCGATCGCCTACTTCGATCTCCTCGATCGTACGTCCAGGGACGCTCGATCGTCCCGCCGCCGCATACCAGGTGGGTGCTCGAGCGATCTCGCGTATCCCATGACCACTCTCGTCCAAAGTGGCGATGCGCCGTCGTTCAAGCAGCGACAGGAACCGGGAGCGTGACTCCTCTGCCACCCGCGCGGGAGGGATGCCACCCCGCTTGGCCCGCCACCGATATCCGGTCTTGCGGCCGATGCCTACCCGCAGACACGCCTCCGCCGTCCCGACGCCCGCGCAAAGCGATCAGCGGGCCATATTTACCAGCTTGCCCGCTTCCCAGCGAATCCGTCGGCTCGGTCCGAATGGATTAAATGGGCAATTCACACCATACGATCTTTCCGCCGTCGGGTGGCCACCATGTGCCCCATCCGATGGAAAGCAGGCCGACGAGAAGGAGCCCTCGCCCGCTTTCGTCCTCATCTCCGGGGGCTGCCGGTACGGGCCCGGCGGGATTCCCATCCCATACCTCTATGCGAATGGCGCCGGGCTTGATGGAGAGGCCGACGCGGATGACGTCGGCGTCGCTCTGGGACGGGGTCTCGGCCGACCGCCGCGCCGGAATCGGATTCGCCTTCACGGCATTGCTGACCAGCTCGGACACCACGAGCTCGGCGTCGTCGATTTTAGCGTTATATCCGAATTCGACCAATGTCCGACGTACGTAACGCCGCGCGCTTCCCGCCGCCGTCGGCAGAGGGACCAATACCAGGCATTTCGACCCCATGAGCGTCTGCACGATTTTCCTTTCCACAGGTTCGCCGTAAGGCCAACATCGAGATATCCAGAGTCGTACGCTCCGGAATAGGCCGCCGCGCATACCCCCAAGACGTGAATGCGGCGGCCCCCTCGTGAAAGTGGGTGAGCGATCGTGAACGGCAATCGCATGACACCGCTCGAGTTCTTCGCCAGAGAGCTCCGGCAGGCCCGTGAGGCCGCGGGCATGAGTCAGGCCCAGCTCGCCACGGCGATCGTCGGCTACTCGCCGTCGTTCGTGGCGATGGTGGAGACCAGCCGCAGGGTGCCCAAGCCTGACTTCGCCGAGCGCTGCGACCGCATCCTCGACACCGGAGGCATCTTCTCCAGGCTCGTAGACGACCTGGTCTGCCGCGGCATGCCCCCGGAGTGGCTCGGCAAATGGCTGGTGGTCGAAGCCAAGGCGACCTCGTTGTTGTGGTACGAGCCCCTACTCGTACCGGGTCTCCTGCAGACCGAGCAGTACGCCCGTGAGGTCATCGCGAGGTCAGGAAGGCCGTTCGACGTCGATGACCAAGTGGAGGCTCGGCTCGCACGGCAACGCATTCTGACCGGCGACAACCGACCCATGTTCGTCGTCGTGCTCGACGAAGGCGTGCTTCGGCGACCGGTCGGCGGGCCGAAGGTCATGCACGAACAGCTACAGGTTCTACTCGGCGTCGCCGAGCGGCCGGACGTCGTTATACAGATTGTGCCGCTCGACGCCGGTGCTTATCCTGGCCTCTCCGGACCTCTCGTCATCGCCAATTTCGACGGGGGCGAGGTCGTCTATGTGGACAATGCGCTGAACGGCGATGTCGTCGAACGCGCCGCCGATGTGGCAGCCCTGAAGCGCCTGTGGGAGTCCCTGCGGGCCGAGGCCCTGCCGACGAAGCAATCGATCGACCTGATGGCGAAGGTGGCCGAAACATGGAAATGACCAATTTGCGGTGGCGTAAGTCCTCCTACAGCAGCGGCAACGGCGGTGCGTGTGTCGAGGTCGCGCCCCTGCTCAGCGGTCTGGCCGTACGGGACAGCAAGACGCCCGGCGGTCCGATTCTCCGGTTCTCCCCGGGCGAGTGGCAGACCTTCCTCAGCGCCGTCAAGGACGGCACGCTGAACGTCTGATCTTGTCCTCCGGTCACTGACGGAGCGAAACGGCACCGGCGATCCTTCTGACCTCCTCGGAGCCTGCGGGCAGGCGAGGAGGCCAGAAGGCGACGGGCTGGCCCGGCTGGGGAAGACCCCCCCCTGTTTATCGATCACGATGCGGAAGTGGGTGGCCGGACCGACAGTTGACCACCATCATGGTCAAGTGACTTCGATCACCCGAGTCAGGACAGATGCCCTGCTCTCCCCGTTCGGCCGGACCCCCGTCCTCTCCGTCGCACTGGCGACCAGCGCCGTTCTGCTCGCCGTCAGCCCGTGGTACGGCTACCACCGCGACGAACTCTACTTCCGGCTGCTGGGCGAGCATCCGCGGCTGGGATATTTCGATACACCGCCGCTCACCCCGATGATCGCCCGGTTGTCGACGACCGTCTTCGGCGACACGGTCGTCGCCCTGCGGATCGTGCCCGCCCTGTGCGCCGGGCTCGTGATCGTGCTCGTCGCGCTCATGACCAGGGAGCTCGGCGGGAACCGCCGAGCTCAGATCCTGGCCGCGGCGGGAACGGCCACCGCGTCGCTACCTCTGATCGCCGGGCACACGCTGCTCACTCTGACGCCGGATCTCTTGCTGTGGACCGCCACCACGCTGTGCCTGATGCGCGCGTTGCTTCGGGGCGAGGGGCGGTACTGGATCTGGGTCGGCCTGATCGCGGGATTCGCCACCTACAACCGCGATCTGATCGTGCTGCTGCTGGGCGCCATCGGCGTGGGCATCCTGGCCGCCGGCCCGCGCGAGGTCCTGAAGGACAAGCGTCTGTGGATCGGCGCCCTGCTCGCGATCGCGGTCGCGGCGCCCAACCTGGTCTACCAGGTGACCCATGACTGGCCGCAGTTCCAGATGGCCGAGGCATTGAAGATCGACGAGGGGACCACCAACAGGATCACCTTCGTTCCCCTTCAGCTCCTGCTGCTCGGCCCGCCCCAGGCGGTGGTGGGCGTGGTGGGATGGCGCCGGCTGTGGCGGGATCCCCGGACCCGGGCCCTCGCCATCGCGTATCCGGTGGCCTGCGCGGTCACCCTGTACTCGGCGGGCAGGGCCGACTACCTCGTGGGGTTCCTGTTGTACCTGTTCGCCGCCGGCTGTGTCTCCGCCGCCGAATGGCGGTGGCGCCGGACTCTGGTCGCGGCGCTCGCGGTCACCGCGGTCGTCTCGATCGTCGTGGCCTTGCCGGTCGTCCCGGCCGCCTCGCTGCCCGGAACCCCGGTCGCCGTCGCCAACGAGGTGTCCGTCGAGTCCGTGGGGATGTACGACCTGGCCCGGCAGGTCGGCGAGGTGGTACACGGGCTGCCCGAGCAGGATCGGGCCGGGGCGGTGCTGCTGGCCGGGAACTACGGGGAGGCCGGCGCGCTCGACCGGTGGGCGAGCGAGTTCGGCCTGCCGAAGGTCTACAGCGGCCACAACGAACTGTGGTGGTGGGGCCCGCCTCCCGAGGGGACGCGCGTGGTGGTGGCGGTCGACTTCACCGCTCGGGGCCTCGGCACGGTGTTCGCCCGATGCGCCCAGGCCGCCACGGTGACCGGGATGGCCGGCGAGGAGCAGGACAACCCGATCATCGTCTGCCACGACCCGCTCCAGCCATGGAGTCAGATCTGGCCGAAGGTCCGTCACTACAACTGACCCGCGTGGGCGGAGGCCGGGAATCTCCGGCCTCCGCCCATGGGGAGTGGCTCGCCGGAAACGGTGCCCAGGGGGTGGCCCGGGACTCGGCGGAAGGGCTTGTCCTTCGGCCTACGCGGGATCCGCGTCCCTGACCCGGCCCACATGTCGACAGAAAAGGACCCCACGGAGGGCTCGCACCCCCCGTGGGGTCCTTGGTCATCTATGGGTCAGGAGAAGGCCCACGCGAAGAGGTGCAGCGCGCCGCCCTCGACCGGTGAGAACTTCACACTCTTCACCTTCTTACCCGGTGTCAGCGCGATCGGCTGGGCGGCGAATACGAAGGTGCTGAGGGGCTGGACCTGCCAGGAGCCCGTGTACAACCGGTAGGGCGCCTGGGCCACGATCTCGTTCCCGTAGCTGGGCGGGCTACCTCCGTAGTTCAGCATCCAGTCGCTGAAGCCTAGTTTGGCCGTGCTCGTCGAGCCGTCGGTGTAGGTGATCGTCGTGTCCACCAGCGGTGCGGTGTTGGTGCCCGACCCGAGGAAGGCGAGCTTGGTGGCCCCGTCGGGCGCCGTCATCTCGATCGCCTGGCTCCCCGTCACCAGGTTGTCCCACTCGCCGAGCTTGCGGTTCGGCCAAGTGAACCGGAAGCCCTTCCAGTCGACCTTGCCGCCCGGCGTCAGCCCGGCTCCCGCGAGTGCCTGGGCCGGATAGGCGAACCCGGCTCCGTCGAGGTTGGCCTGGCCCGCCTCGGCCTCGTTGCCGAGGCCGGCGTTGTTGTGGTACCAGTCGATCGTCCCGCGCTTGGCGATGTTGAGCCGTACGCCGGTGGTGAGCGCCGTGGAGACCGAGCCCGAGGGCGTCGGCTCCGTCGCGGAGATCGGCACGGTCTGGAATCCGAGGGCCACGCCGGAACCCACGGTGATGCTGAGCTTCACCGTGGCCCTGCCTCCGGCCGGCACCTGGAAGGTTCCGCCGGCGGGTGAGACGGTGATGCCCGCCGGGGGCTTCGCCTCCCACTTCAGCGAGACCGCTCTGGTCGCGGACTGGGCGGCGAACTGCGCCTCGAAGGTCGCGCCCGGCTCGACCGGGCCGCTGCCCGGGTCCGCGCCGATGACGTACTGCTGCGCGCCGTCGTTGAACGAGGGCGGCACGTCGTTCGCGCCGGCTCCGAACGTGGTGTTCGGCGTGGTGCCGAGCGTGAAGTCGAGCCTGCCTCCGCCGGTCGCGAACGACTCGGGCAGCCACGCCTTGGTCGTCGTCACCCCGTTCACCTTGAGCGTCCGGACGTACCGGCTCGCGGAGCCGGGCGCGTTGATCTCGATGCTCCCCCTGTCCCGCGTAATAGTGATCTTGTCGAACAGCGGGGTGTTCACCAGCAGTTCCGCCCTGCCGGGGATGGCCGGGAAGATGCCCATGGCCGACCACACGTACCAGGAGCCCATGGCCCCGAGGTCGTCGTTCCCCGCCAGCCCGTCAGGGCCGGACGTGAACAGCTCCTGCTGCACCCGCCGCACGAGGTCCTGGGTCTTGTACGGCTGCCCCGCCCACGCGTACAGCCACGGCGCCGGCAAGGAGGGCTCGTTGCCCATGTAGGCGTAGGGTTCCTTCGGACCGGCGTTGAGCTTCTTGAAGTACCCGTCGAGCCGGCTGACCGCCTTGGCGTTGCCGCCCATGATGTCGAACAGGCCGCGTGGGTTGTGCGGCACCAGCCACTGGTACTGCGCGCCGTTGCCCTCAACGTAGACGTCGGGGCTCGCGGGGTCGAAGGGGGAGGTGAACGACCCTTCGGCCATGCGCGGCTGGATCCAGGAGTTCGCCGGGTTGTAGATGTTCTGCCAGGCCTGCGAGCGCTTCATGAACTCGCTCGACGTCGTCGCGTCGCCGAGACGGGAGGCGAGCTGGGCCAGCCCGAAGTCCGCGACGCCGTACTCCAGCGTCGAGGAGGGGTCCGCCGGGACGTACCCCTTGGCCATGAAGGCGGCGTTGCCCGGCCGCTCGTCGTACTTGGCCTGCGGGTGGCCGATGTCCATCGGGCCGACGCGCCTGGCCGCCGCGACCATGGCCTTCAGGAACGTGGGAGCGTCGTAGGCGCGCGCCCCGAAGGCGTACATGCTGGAGATGATCGAGTGGAACGGGTCACCCACCATGACGCCGGTGACCGCGCTCTGGTGGGACCACCGGTCCCATACGTTGCCGATCGACTGCGCGTTGTCGTACATCGACTGCGCGATGTCGCTGCCCACGTCGGGGGCGAGCAGGGCGAGGAGTTGCACCTCGCTGCGGTAGATGTCCCACCCGGAGAAGGTCGCGTAGTGGTGACGGCCCGCGGCGACCTTGTGGGGCTTGTTGTCCATCCCCGTGTACGTGCCGTCGACGTCCTCGGCGACGTACGGCTGCAGCAGGGAGTGGTAGAGGTTGCTGTAGAAGGTGCGCCGCTGGTCCAGGGTCCCGCCCGTGACCCGCACCTGGCCGAGCCGCTTGCTCCAGGTCGACTGGGCCTTCGCCGCGACCTGGTCGAGGCCGTCGGCGCCGATCTCGGTCTTCACGTTGTTCCTGGCCCCGGCGATGCTCACGTAGGACAGCCCCACGCGCATCTGCACCGGCCTGGCGGAGTCGAACTGCAGGTACGCGCCCGAGCCGGGGCCGTTCACGACCACGTCCTGGGCCGTCACGGTCTCGCCCCTGACCTTAGCCTTGGAGGCGTTCTTCACCGACTGGACGCCCGGGAGCACGGCGTCGTCCTTCCATGTGCCCGACCCGGTGACCGGCTGGTCGAAGGTGGCGGAGAAGTAGACCTTGTACCGCATCGGGGGGCCGCAGAAGCCGCCGGTCTGGACCCAGCCCTCGACGGTGTTCCCGGTGATCCGGGTCTCTCCGTCGTCGATGCCGTTGACCGACCCGCTGGTGTTCAGCAGCAGCGTGCCCGGCTTGCCCTGGGGGAAGGTGAACCGCCCGACGCCGGCGCGCGCGCTCACCGACAGCTCCGCCTTGACCCCGGTGTCCAGGGTCGTGCCGTAGAAGCCGGGCGAGGACTTCTCGTTCTCATGCTTGAACGTCTGCACGTAGTCGTCGCCGTGCGTGGCCGGTGACCTGCCGATCGCCCCGGAGATCGGCATCACGGGGAAGTCCTGCGCGCCCGTACACCCCGGGCCCGAGATGTGGGTCATCGAGAAGCCGCGCAACCGGTTGTCTTCCCATTTGTAGCCACCGCCGGCGTTCGCCACCGTGTCGGGGCTCCACTGCATCATCCCGAACGGCAGGACGGCGCCGGGGAAGTTCATGCCGGCCCCGCCGCCGTGGCCGAAGTCGGGGCCTCCCTCCTTGGTCCCGAGGAAGGTGTTGACCAAGGCGGCAGGGTCCTCGATTGTGGAGGACTGGACGACCGCGCCCCCCGGAAATGCCGTCGCGGCCAGAACGGCGGCGACTATCGGTAACGACCATATGGACAAGGCACGTCCTCCAGGCAGTGAGTTCACGTCATGGAAACATGAACGCGAATCGCCGTGTGGCGTCAACCTGCAGAAGTTCCGGCCACAAGTTGCCACCGTGGCGCGCGGCGACCTGTGAGGACGGCCTTCCCGAGCACGGATGGACACCCGCCACACCCCGCCCCACCTGCTACGACGTACCGGCGTGAACGCCAGGCGGACCGCCGGGGCGGGGGCCGGGAAAACGGGACAGGGCCAGGAAAACGGGGGGCAGGGGCACCGCTCAAAACGATTACTACACAAACAGGGGTTGGCTCGCATCGATGGCTGGTGCAAATTCGACACTATTACCGGTCGACTCCATACAGCAGGGAATTCAGCGATGACTGTCCTGTCCACCATTGCGGTCGAGGAATCCCCGGCTCAGCGGATCGACGGCCGGGCGCCATCGGTCCGCCTCGCGCGGCTGCTCGACCCCGGCTCCCCCGTGCCGCTCCACGGTGACGACGACAGCGGTGTGCGGGCCGTACGCGGGCTGGTGGACGGAGCCCCGGTCGTCGCCTACTGCACCGACGCCACGCGGATGGGCGGCGCGCTCGGCGCCGCGGGCGCGATGCGCATCGTCGAGGCGATCGAGACCGCCGAGCGCCTGGGCTGCCCGGTCGTCGGCCTGTGGCACTCCGGGGGGGCCCGGCTCGCGGACGGGGTCGAGTCGATGCACGGCGTCGGGCTCATGTTCGCCGCCATGACGCGGGCCTCCGGCGTCATCCCGCAGATCTCCGTCGTCCTCGGCCCGGCGGCGGGAGCCGCGGCGTACGGCCCGGCGCTCACCGACATCGTCATGATGGCCGACGCCGCCCGCGTCTTCGTGACCGGCCCCGACATCGTGCGCAGCGTCACGGGCGAGACCATCGACATGGCGGGGCTCGGCGGCCCCGAGACCCACGGGCCCAAATCGGGGGTCGCCCACATCACGGTCGGCGGCGAGGACGAGGCGTACGTCCGGGCTCGCCGCCTCGTCGGGTTCTTCTCCCTTCCCGGCGCCTTCGACCTCGCGCGACTACGGGAGCCGAGGGACCTCGGTGGGTTCCTGCCCGAGTCGCCTCGCCGGGCGTACGACGTGCGGCCGCTCGTCCACGCCATCATGGACGGCGACGAGGGCGGGGTGGTCTTCGAGGAACTGCAGCCGCGCTGGGCCGCCAACCTCCTGGTGGGGCTCGGCCGGCTCGGCGGCCGGTCCGTCGGCGTGCTCGCCAACAACCCCATCCGCAAGGGTGGCTGCCTGGACTCCCTGTCGGCCGAGAAGGGATCGCGGTTCGTCCGCATGTGCGACTCGCTCGGCATCCCCCTCGTCGTGCTGGTGGACGTGCCCGGCTACCTTCCCGGGGTCGGGCAGGAGTGGGGCGGCGTCGTGAGACGTGGCGCCAAGCTCCTGCACGCCTTCGCCGAGTCGGTCGTGCCCCGGGTCACCCTGATCACCCGGAAGGCCTACGGCGGGGCCTACATCGCCATGAACTCCCGCTCGCTCGGCGCCACGGCGGTCTTCGCCTGGCCCGGCGCCGAGGTGGCGGTGATGGGGGCCGAGGCGGCGGTCGGCGTCCTGCACAAGAAGGCACTCGCCGCGGCCCCGGAGGCCGGACGCGACGAGCTGCGGGCGCGCCTGGTCGAGGAGCACCGGCAGGTGGCCGGCGGCGTCGATCGGGCGATGTCCCTCGGGGTCGTCGACGAGGTCATCGCGCCCGCGACCACGCGGCTCCGGCTCGCCGAGGCCCTCGCGGGCGCGCCGCATTCCCGGGGACGCCATTCCAACATTCCGCTGTGAAATACCGGAACAAAGGTGCGGCCTGGCCGTGCCGGCGGGTTCGCAGGAACCGGGTCGAGTTGGTGCGGGTGAACTGACCAGCATGCGGATTAGCGGGATGGCGAGTCTCCGGATTGCGTAACCTTCCGAAGGTGGCTGTGGAACATCCTGACTTGCCGGCGTCCTCACTAGGTGAGCATGACCTGATACAGGTCGCCCGGACTTTCAACCTGGGCTCTGTACGCGGTGCGACGTTCCTGCCCTCGGGAATGATGAACCGCAACTGGCGGGTGAGCACCGGGGTCGGAGTGCTGGCCGTCAAGGAGATCCTTGATGTTCCGGTGCCGAAGGCTCGGCGCAGTCTGACCGTTGTGCGCCAGCTGGCGGGGTTGCGTCCACGGGGGTGGTGTACGAGTTTCCGCTGGTAGTCAGCGTGGCGTCGTGAAATGAAGACGGCCATCACGTGATCCTTCAGGTTGCT
>NZ_JBEZFH010000066.1:0-33459 GCF_040649355.1 Sphaerisporangium sp. NPDC049002
AGACGCGATCAACGAGAAGAAGAACAGCGGCCAGGCCAAGGAGTCGCTGGAGGTCGTGGACGTGGCCCAGCTCCTCATCACCTCGGTCAAGGGCCAGCCCGTGAAGGCCTGACAGGCCCACAGCGGCGGGCGTGCCGGTGGCCGTACGAAGATCATCGGCGCGCCCGTCCCCGCGCGGGAACGGACGGACGTCTCCGCCTGCGGGCGGCTGGGAAGCCACGCCCAACGGGCGAAAGACGGGGGCCGAAAACCTTTCTCCACATATCGGGAAAGTCACGGTAACCTCAACGTCGCGGGGCTCGATCGACGGGGAGGGAGCGCCGGTGCGCGTTGTCGTAACCGATGCCGAGGTCACCATGGCCGACGTCCTCTCGCTTCGCCTTGCCATCGAGGAGCCCCTGGCCGACGGCACGCAGCTCATCCTCCGGCAGCGGGGCACGGGGGTCGAAACCAAGATCGTGCTCGGCACCTCGGGAGCGGAGGTGCGCGAGGCCTCCGTCGCGGTGTCACTGGCGCCGCTCGGGCTCAGCCCCGGCCGCTGGGACGCCTACCTGCAGCAGGAGCCGCCCGCTGAGGAGCGCACCCGCACCCGCATCCAGTCCGTCGATCCGGGCTTCTCCCTCGACCGGCTGGACGCCTACGCGCTTAGCAGGCGCACCCTGTCCTACCGCGCCTATCGCACGCTCAACGGCTTCCTGGCCGTCAAGATCGCCCAGGCCGATCCGGTGGCCGACGTCCGCGCGGTGTGGTTCCGCGAGGGCCGTTTCGAGGTCACCGGGTTGCTGGCCTACACCGGGTTCGACGACGACGACGCGCACCACACCGCCCGCCTCGCCCTGCGCCGTACGGCCGGACCTGAGACGGCGGTCACGGCCGCCGCGACCGTGAAGGGGGTGCGGTTCCACGCCGCGCTGTCCCTCTGCGACGTCATCGCGGCCACGCCCGAGTACGAGGGGCTGTGGGAGCCGTCGCTGGAGGTGGACGGCATCGACGCGCCGCTGCCTCTGGGAGGGCGCATCGACGACGTCGACGGCAAGCGCCGCCGTGTGCACTACCCCGACACCAAGGTGGACGGCGTGCCGGTCCGCCCCTGCTACACCGCGGACGACGAGCTCCGTCTTGAGGTGGGCTGATGAAGATCTGCTTCCTGGTCCCCTCGGCGTACGGCATGCGCGGCGACACCCGGGCCGTGCTCAACCTCGCCACCGAGCTGGCTTCCCGGCACGAGGTGGAGATCGTCAGCGTCAGGAGGGTCCGGGAGACCCCCTTCTTCCCGGTCGACCCGCGGATCTCGCTGCGATGGCTCATCGACGCCCGTCCGGGCGTCCGCCACCTCCTGCCGCGGGGGCAGATGCGCATGGAGGTGGCGCTCTGGCGGACCCTTCGCGGCCTGCGCTGCGACCTGCTGGTGACCACGCGGCCGGGTCTCAGCGTGCAGGCGGCCCGGCACGTTCCACGCGAGACGGTGCGCGTCGCGCGCGAGTGGAGCCGCCCGGCCGTCCCCGGGCCGATCCGCAGGTTCTATCCCAAGCTGGACGCGGTAGTCACCTCCACTGGGACGGCCAAGGAGGAGTTCTCCCGGATCCTCGACGGCACGGACGGGCCGGCGATCCACGTCATCCCCGACGCCCTTCCCCAAGCGCCCTGGCCGCGCTCGCGCATGGACAACCGCGTCGTCTCGGCGGGCGGCAGATGGCTGCCAGGCAAGGCGTTCGACCGGCTCATCGAGGCCTTCGCGATCGTGACCGACAAGCGGCCTGACTGGCGGCTCCGCCTGTACGGGGGCGGTCCAGAGGAGAAGCGGCTCCGGGCACTGGTCGGCCGGCTCGACCTCCACAACAACGTCTACTTCATGGGCACCACCCCCGACCTGCAGGGGGAGTTCGCCAAGGCGTCGATCGTGGCCGTCACCTCGCACGCCGAGACGCCCGGCATGACGGTGATCGAGGCGCTCGGGTGCGGCGTCCCCGTGGTCGGGTTCGAGGGCACGCGCGGGCCCGGAGAGTTCGTGACGTCCGGCCACGACAGCGTGCTGGTGCCGCAGGGTGAGGAGGAGATCCAGGCGTACGCCTCGGCGATGCTGGCCCTGATCGACGACGAGCGCCGCCGCATGGTGCTGGCCGCCGGAGCGCTGGAGTCGGCCGCGGGTCACGCGGCCCCGGCCGTCGCGACCCGGTGGGAGGCGCTGGTGGGAAGCCTCCGGCCCTGACGTACGGCGTCCCGTGGGCGATACCCCGAAGAGGTATTCTGGCCATTATGCATGGGTACAGCGGAGACAAGCAGGCATATCTCACCAGGCTCCGGCGGATCGAGGGCCAGGTCCGCGGGCTCCAACGCATGGTCGAGGAGGATTCCTACTGCATCGACATCCTCACCCAGGTGTCGGCCGCAACGCGCGCCTTGCAGGCCGTGGCACTGGGGCTCCTGGAGGACCATATCGGTCACTGCGTGACGGATGCGATCAACGCCGGTGGACCCGAGGCCGAGGAGAAGGTCAAAGAGGCCTCCGCGGCCATCGCGAGGCTAGTGCGGTCGTAGCGGTTTTCGGGGGTTTCCCGGCCCGGCCGGACTAGTCCGGCAGAGTGGTCACGGGTCCTTTCGCAAAACCGTCCCGAACCCTTGAGGGAGTCCGGGACCAGTTCCGCGAGCATCTTCAGCGACTCACCGGAGTCCGCAATCCAAGCGCGTTGTCGAGCTCATCCAAGGTCAGCTCTCGCTCGCTGACAGCGACGGCGCTGAGCACCTCCGCGTAGAGCGCGATCTCGTCCAACGCGACACGGTCATGGACCCGTGAGTCCAGGTAGTCGTGCCCCACCGCGTCGTCCTTCCTTCCGCAGCCCACACCCACTCCGAGGTTACGACCGGGTCGCTTTCGAGGACATGGCCCATCGGGACCATTCGTCAGGGCGACCCGAGTCCTCGTGGAACCATTTCCCGGATCCGAGATCACAATTCAGCCAAATCCCCATATGGCTGGACGGGGAATGATATACGCGGGGTAAGTATGGAATAGCCTGATAAAGCGTTTAGATCATGGCACCCCGGTCACGTGTGGCGTATCCATTCCGATGAGGTTCCTGGGACTCCAGGAAGCGGATCATCGCGCTCGTGGATCAGGCAGCTGACCATCGCCGCGGATGTGGGGAAGCCGCGCGGGGGAGGCGCCGTACCGGTCAGCCGGCACCAGGCGAGCCCGGTCGCGTACCCGGCCCCCAGCAGAGCCGCCGCCGCTCCCCTGCCCGGCGGCCGCAGGGCCGCCGGAGGCTCGCCCTCCCGGGGCCAGCAGCCACGCAGAGGGTGACGGGGCTCGGAGAGCGTCACGTAGTACGTCTGCCGCAGTTCGGAGTCCAGCCATGGGTACAGCTGGGTGGCGACCCCCGGCGCCACATGCTTGACGTCGGCGGCCAGCAGCGACGCCGCCACCGCCCGGGGGTCGGCGCCGTGGGCGCTCACGAACGACAGCGCGTGCGCCATGTCGTACAACGTGTGCCGGAAATGCTCACCCGGCGAGGTCTCGGCGACGATCGCGCCCTCAAGGTGCGCCGGGCAGCGCGCGAGCCAGGCCCGCCGGATGGCCGCCACGTCCCAGGACGGGTGGTCCAGATAGGGCTGGGCCCGCAGGGGCTCCACCATCGCGAGCAGGGCGGCGGCGCGGGGACCGAACCGGGGATCGGCGAGCAGGACGCGGGCCGTGTCGGCCACCAGCCCGGAGAGGCGCATCGCGGCTCCCTGGGCCCCGGCGCCCAGCCGCTCGGCGTAGAGCGCGACCAGGGCTTCCAACGGCATCGGAGGCAGCCACCGCACCCAGTCGTCCCCCGGCAGCGGTCGCGCGAGGAACTCCCCGAACATCGAAAGCAGCACCTCGTTGCCGTCGAACGCCGGGGCGTACGCGCACCACATGATGGTGCCCCACATCGTGGCCACCGTCGCCGGGACGTCGGCGTAGAACATCGAGCGAAGCGGCCCGACGACGTACGAGGCGTCCGGCTTCATCCCCCGGCCGGCGTCGAGCAGTGCCCGTAGCCGCTGGGTGACCTGGTGTGGCACGTCAGGGCCGACGAAGGCCTGGGTGGACCCCCGGTCGAAGGCGAGGTCGGCGGCCGTGGGCAGCAGGTGCTCGGGGATGAGCGGAGCCGGATGCGGGGGGCGCGCCGAGGCGCGTGCGCGGGGGCCGGCGGGAGGCGCGGACAGGTGCCACTGCCCGTCGGCCGGGTCGTGGCGGTACCAGCGGGCGTGGCGGCCGAACAGCCAGCAGCCGCCGTCGGGGGTGAGCAGCAGGCGGGCCGCCATCGCCTGCGCCTGGGTGTGTGCGGGGACGTCGGCCCAGCGCGGGTCCGCGATCATGACGCGGACATCCCGCTCGATCGCGTCGAAAGGGTCCCACTGCACGGCGGCCATGCTACTGGGGGCATGTCACAGACCCCCGCCCGTTCAGGCGCCGGGCCCGGGGGGCAGCGGGCGGGCGGCGCGGTGGCGGGCGGCCTTCTCCACGTAGGTGTCCGGCGTGCGGGCGAACGTGGCCCGGTCGCGGTCCGTCAGCTCGCGGACGACCGTGCCGGGGACCCCGGCGACCAGCACCCCGCTGGGGATCTTCTTGCCGGGCGTCACCACGCACCCGGCCGCGACCAGCGAGCCCGCCCCGATCCTCGCGCCGTTCAGCACGACGGCGCCGATGCCCACCAGCGCGCCGCTCTCGACATGCGCGCCGTGCACCACGGCGCGGTGGCCGAGGCTCACCCGGCTCTCCAGCACGGCGGGCAGGCCGGGGTCGGCGTGCAGGCAGCACAGATCCTGGATGTTGCACTCCTCACCCACCTCGATCGCCTCGTCCTCGCCGCGCAGCACCGCGCCATACCAGACGTTCGCGGCCCGCGCGAGCCGTACCCGGCCCACCACGACGGCGGTGGGGGCGACGTAGGCTTCGGGATGGATGGACGGCACACCGGTGTCGAGTGCCGCGATGTACGGCGAGGCCAGAGGCACCGCCGGGCCCGTGAAAGTCGGCTCGCTCATGAGATCGATGATCTCATGAGGCCCCCGGCCGGTTTCTCGGCCTTGCGACCGGTAGGCACTCATTCGACCGGAAGAGGTCAGGCGTTCGGGTTGCGGACTCGGACAGATGGCAGGAAAGTCGTGTCCTGACGTGTCGTTACCAATGCACGACCCCCACTCGATTCACGACCCCCAGGGCTCAGCCATGACGAACCAGCACGACAGCTTTCCCGACATGATGCACGAGGACCTCGGCTTCGAGGTGGTGATGCGTGGATACAGCCGCCGGCAGGTCCACGATCACATGGTCCGGACGCGCAACCAGATCCGTGATCTCGAAGAACGGCTGGCGCGGGCCATCGATCAGGCCGAGCAGGGCCGCATCGAGCTCGGAGAGGCCCGCCGCCGCCTGGCCGAGGCCCCTCAGGACTACGACGAGCTCGGCCAGCGGCTGAGCCAGATACTCAAGCTCGCCGAGGAGGAGGCGATCTCCAAGCGCGAGACCGCCGACACCGAGGCGACCAAGATGCGCGATGACGCCTCGGCCGAGTCCGAGCGCATCCTCACGGCCGCCCAGGCCGAGGCGGAGCGCCGCGTGGAGGAGGCGACGGACGCCGCCGAGCGCCTGCTGGCGCAGGCGGGCGCGGACGCCGAGGAGACGCTCGGCTCCGCGCGCGCCGAGTCCGAGGAGACCCTGCGCACGGCTCGCGCCGAGGCCGACCGGTCGCTCACCGCCGCGCGTCACGAGGCCGAGCGGCTGGTGTCCGAGGCGAACAACCAGGCCGAGGCGACCCTCGCGTCCGCCAAGGCCGACGCCGAGGCGACCGTGAAGGCGGCGCGGGCCGAGGCCGCCGACACGCTGGCCGCCGCGGGTGCGCGCGCCGACGCGCTCGACGAGCACACCGGCCGCCGGGTGACGTTCCTCACCGACACCCACACCGAGGTCATGCGCCGGCTCAACGAGATGGGCTCCGTGCTGACCGACCTGCTCCACCGTGAGGGCACCGCGGGCGCGCTGGTCGACGAGTCCGCCGTGCTGCCGCCCCGGCCTGTCCTGGGCTCCGTCGACGACCTGCGCCGCGACGATCCGATCCATGACGACGGCCCGGCCGCCGAGGAGCTGGAGTCCGTACGGGTCGTGCTCGACGCGGACGGCGACGACCGTCCCGGCCACGACGGCGCGGCGTTCGGTCCCGCCGACGTGCCGCACGTGCCCGGCGCCGACCACGCCGGCGAGGTCCACGGGCCCGGCGGCGCCTACTCACGCGACGGCGGCTACTCCGGTGACCTGGGCGACGCCCGCGACGCGAACGACGCGCACGCCGCCAACGACGTCCACAAGGACGACGACGAGGAAGGCGGGCGCGTGCACGTCCTTCGGGACGCCCATGACCTGCGCGACCCCAACGAGACGGTCGACGTCGGCGGGCGTGGCGACGTCGACCCGCGTCACGGCAACGACCACGAGGGGCCGGGCAAGGGGCGCGTCCGTAATTTCTTCGAGGAGACCGACGTCCACCTGAGCCGGGTTCCCGACCAGTCCGGCGGTGACGGGCTTCCCGCCCACCGGCAGTAGCGGGCGGCGTTCCGCGCGCCCGGGCCGTGGCGCCTGGCGGAAACCTCCGCCCCCGATCGGGTCGGAGGTTTCCGCGCTCTCCCGTCGCGGGCGTCGCCCGCGATCAGGTCTCGCGATCGATTGAGGGCATGCACTCCTGCTGCTCCAGCAGCCTCTCGCGCAGGCCCTCCGGATCATCGGCGTCGATCGTCATGGCACACCCCGCGTCACGTTCCTCCTCGGTGAGCGGGTGGTGCCGGGTGGCCCACCACCGCCCGGCGTCGCTCCTCCAGATAGTCCACTCGGGGAACTCCCGGGCGATTTCGGCGAGGTGCCGGTCAAACGACATCCCGTCCACCCTTCCCGCGGTGAGGGCCAGGTTTGTACCGTTCCCCCTCACGTTGAGGGACATCTCTAGAGAAATCAATGTTCGGGGTGGACAGGTCAACCTAACGCCCGACGCCGGGTCTTGACTCAGGCGTCGAAGTCGTACTGAAGTACATACGACGCCGCATCCATGATCATCTTGTTCAGCTCGACCGCCATGCCTCCGGTGGCGTACGCCGACCTGCACACCTCGATCACCGGGGTCCCGGCGGGCAGGCCCAGCTTGGCGGCCTCCTCCGGCGTGGGCATCCTCGCGCGCACCTCCTCGGTGAAGTGCGCGGGTGCGTGCCCGAGGTCGCGCAGTCGCGCGTAGACGCCGCCAGGGCCGGTGTCCTGTGCCGTGATCGACGATCCGGCGACGAGTTCGGCCGGAAAGTGGGATGCCGCGAGCTGCACCGCCCGTCCGTCCACGGAGTAGCGCCGCCGCCGTACCCAGACCTCGTCGCAGCCGAGCACCCGTGCCGCGTCGTCGGCCGCCGCCTCGCGGGTGATCGTGAGGTCGTCGACCGTGTACGGGCGGCCGGTCGTGTCGGAGTCCCAGATGGCCCTGCCCGCTCCCCACTGCTCGCGCGAGAGACGCCGGGACCCGTGCCGCCTGATCGGCCGGAACTGCCGTACGTAGACCCCCGAGCCGCGCCTCGGCACGGCCACGCCTTCGTTGATGAGGACGGCGAGCGCCTGTCTCGCCGTGGCACGGGCTATGCCGTACTCGGACATGAGGGCGTTCTCGCCCGGCAGCCGGTCCCCATCGCGGAACTCGCCGTTGACGATCGCCTGGCGCAGGCGATCGGCGATCCGGCGATAGATCGGGGGTTCGTGAGGTACCGGGGATTCCATCACGCTTTATCACCCTCAGTCACCAAAGCCGGTCCGCGTCTCCAGAGAACTTGCCCCGCCTTGTCCACGATCGCACAGATACGCAGGTTGGTCCCGTGCTTCTTTTGCGCGAATCGTGCCCGTGTGGTGATCTTCGGGTCTTTCCGGTGCCGTTACTGTGGACCGGTCCCAACCGTGATCGGCCTGGCGTGCCATGGCCGGGTCGCGAGGGCCGCGAGCACGGCTCCCGCAGCGTTGAGGAGGACGTCGTCCACCGACGACACGCGGCCGAGCCGCAGGCTGTACTGGAGCGCCTCCACCGTGACCGACAGCGCCCCGGCGAGGAGGGCGACGCGCCACAGGCGGGCGAAGCGCGGCGAGCGGATCGGCAGCAGCGCGCCCAGCGCGGCGAAGACCAGGAGATTCCCTCCCACCTGCGCGAACGCCGATCCGAACGGACCGTCCGCCAGTTCGGCGAGATCGCGCAGGGGCACGAGACTGACCCCCGAGGCGGTGCCGGGCGTGAGGATCATCCACAGCCAGGGAAGGGTGCCGGCGACGGTGAAGACGTCCGCGTATGCGGTGCGCGCGGGGTGCGGACGGCCCCGGCGGGCGCGCCACCGGGCCAGCAGATGAGCCGCGAGGACAGCGACAGGCAGGCATAAAACTGTGGCTAAGACGACATATCCCCAGAGGTGCAACTCAAGCCGCATGGCGGACATCCTTCCGGATGGCGACTCGTCGCCGGGAAGAAATCCCGGCGTGCGCGCGAGGCCGCTCGGGTAACAGGAAGCTGGCTTCGGAGGAAGACCCCTCCCACGCTGCCCGCCCCCGGCGGTGTATTGACAGGCGGCTCACCTGGGACGCAATCTGTTGCGCATAGCGAGTCCCGTTCCGCAATTCACAACTGAGGGGTATCCGCGTGATCCCAGCGTGTCCCCTCGCGGCGCTGCCGCGGGGCGAGGCCCATCGGCTCGACATCGATCCGCCCGTGGCGGTGTTCCATACCGGCGACGGCGAGATCTACGCCGTCGACGACACCTGCACGCACCAGGACGCCTCGCTCTCCAACGGGTGGCTGGAAGGCTGCGAGATCGAGTGCCCGCTCCACTCCAGCCGGTTCGACCTGCGGACCGGTCAGGTGGACAGCCCGCCCGCCAAGCTCGCCGTGCGCACCCACGGAGTCGTGGTCGAGGGCGGGATGATCTACGTGGTGCCGTCCGACGCGCCCCCCAACCTCCCGCCGGGCGTGACGGCGGGGCGGCCGAGGAGTGACTCGTGAGCACGTCGAGCCTGCTCGCCACGCTCGCCGGCGGCCTGTACGCCGACGAGAACGTCTTCGCCCTCGAACAGCAGCGCATCTTCGAGTCGATGTGGTTCTGCGTGGCCAGGGCGGACGACCTCGGCAGGCCCGGCGCGTTCCGCACCGTCCAGGTCGGCCGCGAGAACCTCATCGTCAGCCGCGCGAGGGACGGCTCGATCCGCGCGTTCCTCAACGTCTGCCGGCACCGGGGCGCCCGCATCTGCACGGAGGAGTCCGGCGAGGTCCGGCGGGC
The DNA here is from genome assembly GCF_040649355.1 of Sphaerisporangium sp. NPDC049002. NCBI lineage: Bacteria > Bacillati > Actinomycetota > Actinomycetes > Streptosporangiales > Streptosporangiaceae > Sphaerisporangium > Sphaerisporangium sp. NPDC049002. The sequence continues at coordinate 9,307 of NZ_JBEZFH010000066.1, forward strand.
CTTCCAGTGCGCGTACCACGCGTGGACGTACGACCTCGAAGGCAAGCTGATCGCCGCGCCGAACCTCACCAAGATGCCCGACATCGACCGGGTCGAGTACGGCCTGGTCAACGTGCACGTGCGCGAGTGGATCGGGTACGTCTGGGTGTGCCTGGCCGACGAGCCCCCCTCGTTCGAGGAGGACGTGCTCGGGGCCGTCGTGACCCGGCTCGGCGACCTGGCCTCGATCGAGAACTACGGCATCGAGAACCTCAAGGTCGGCCGCAGGATCGTCTACGACGTCAGGGCGAACTGGAAGCTGATCGTCGAGAACTTCATGGAGTGCTACCACTGCGCGACGATCCACCCCGAGCTCACCGAGGTGCTGCCCGAGTTCGCCGACGGGTACGCGGCGCAGTACTTCGTGGGCCACGGCGCCACCTTCGGCTCGGGCATCGAGGGGTTCACGGTCGACGGCTCGCCGGGGGTCGACCGCATCCCGGGCGTGAGCGACGAGCAGGACCGCCGCTACTACGCGATCACCATCAAGCCGCAGGTCTTCGTCAACCTCGTGCCCGACCACGCGATCGTGCACCGCATGTTCCCGCTCTCGGCCGACCGTACGGTCGTGGAGTGCGACTGGCTGTTCCTCCCCGAGGTCGTGGACGGTGGGAAGGACCTCGGCCCGTCCGTCGAGCTCTTCCACAAGGTCAACGTGCAGGACTTCGACGCGTGCGAGCGCTGCCAGCCGGCGATGAGCTCCCGCGCGTACGCGAACGGCGGCGTGCTCGTGCCGAGCGAGCACCACATCGCGGACTTCCACGACTGGGTCGCGGGGAAGCTCGGCCTTGGCCGCTGAACGCCCGGCCCTCAGCCGGAGAACCCCAGGCGGTGGCTGATGTCGGCGGCGCCGTCGATCAGGACGGGCGCGAGCTCGTGCATCCGCTTCTCGCTGAAGCGGTAGGCGGGCCCGGACGCGCTGACGGCCGCCACCACCTCCCCGTCGTACGACCGGATGGCGGCGGCCATGGCGTTCAGCCCGACCTCGTACTCCTCCAGGGTCACGGCGTAGCCCCTTGCCCTGGCCTCGTCGAGCTGCGGCGCCAGCTTGGCGACCGAGGTCACGGTCGCCGGGGTGAAGCGCTGAAGTCCGGCCGCGGACAGCAGGTGGTCGCGGTGCCGCTCGTCCAGGTGGGCCAGCAGGACCTTGCCGCTGGAGGTGGCGTGGAGCGGGGTGAGCTGCCCGACCCAGTTGTACGCCGTGACCGCCGACGGGCCGCGCACCTGGTCGAGGTTGACGGCGTAGTGGGCGCGCACGACGGCGATGTTGACGGTCTCGCCGATCTCCTCGGCCAGGCGCCGGCAGACCGGACGGCCCTGCTGGGTGAGGTCGAGGCGGGACGCGACCCCGCCGGCGAGGCGGATGACGCCGAAGCTGAGCCGGTACTTCCCGCGGTCCTCGGCCTGCTCGACGAGGCTCCTGGCCTCAAGGGCGCCGAGGAGCCGGAAGGCCGTCGACTTGTGGACGCCGATCTCCGCCGCGATCTCGCTGACACCGGCCTCGCCGCGCTGGGAGAGGATCTCCAGCACGCTGATGGCCCGGTCGACCGACTGCACGCCGGCCGAGGAATCGTTGCCCATAGCTGGGGACTGTAGGCGGGACGGCAGGGTGACGTCCATTTGGGCGGCTGGTTCGGGATGGTTGCGCATAATGCACTGTTGTGCGTCAATCGCTACAAGCGAAGTTCAAGCTACGCGTGAGCGAGGCGAGGCAGGAATGTACGACTTCGTCATCGTCGGTGGTGGGTCGGCCGGATGCGCCCTGGCGAACCGGCTGTCCGCGGATCCCTCCGTCCGGGTGCTGGTCCTGGAGGCCGGCCGCTCGGACTTCTCCTGGGATGTCTTCATCCACATGCCCGCCGCGCTGATGTTCCCCATCGGCAGCCGGTTCTACGACTGGAAGTACGAGTCGGAGCCCGAGCCGCACATGAACGGCCGCCGCATCTACCACGCGCGCGGCAAGGTGCTGGGCGGGTCGAGCAGCATCAACGGCATGATCTTCCAGCGGGGCAACCCGCTCGACTACGAGCGCTGGGGCGCCGACCCGGGCATGGAGACCTGGGACTACGCGCACTGCCTGCCGTACTTCAAGCGCATGGAGAACGCCACTGCCGACCCGGGCACCGCCTTCCGCGGGCATGACGGGCCCCTCGTGCTCGAACGCGGTCCCGCGTCCGGCCCGCTGTTCGACGCCTTCTTCGAGGCCGTGCGGCAGGCGGGATACCCCCTCACCGACGACGTGAACGGCTTCCGCCAGGAGGGCTTCGCGGCCTTCGACCGGAACATCCGCCGGGGTCGCCGCCTGTCCGCCGCCCGCGCGTACCTGCACCCGGTCAAGCGGCGCCCCAACCTGGAGATCAGGACGCGGGCCTTCGTCACGAAGATCCTCTTCGAGGGGAAGCGCGCCGTCGGCGTGGAGTACGACGGCAGGACCGTACGGGCCGGCGAGGTGATCCTCTGCGGTGGGGCGATCAACTCGCCGCAACTGCTCCAGCTCTCCGGGGTGGGCGACGCCGCCGAACTGAAGGCCGCCGGCGTGGAGCCCGTCCACGACCTGCCGGGGGTGGGGAGGAACCTGCAGGACCACCTGGAGGTCTACGTCCAGTACGGATGCAGGCGGCCGGTGTCGATGCAGCCCGCGATGAAGTGGCGCAACCGCCCGTGGGTCGGGGCGCGGTGGCTGTTCCTGCGCAGCGGCCCCGGGGCCACCAACCACTTCGAGGCGGGCGGCTTCACGCGGAGCAACGAGGACGTCGCCTACCCGAACCTGATGTTCCACTTCCTGCCCCTCGCCGTGCGGTACGACGGCTCGGCCCCGGCGGGCGGGCACGGCTACCAGGTCCACATCGGCCCCATGTACTCCGACGCGCGCGGCTCTGTGAAGATCCGGAGCACCGACCCCCGGGTGCGCCCCGCGCTGCGCTTCAACTACCTGTCGACCGACCAGGACCGGCGCGAGTGGGTGGAGGCGGTCCGCGTCGCGCGTGACATCCTCAACCAGCGCGCCATGGACGACTTCAACGCGGGCGAGCTGTCGCCAGGCCCCTCGGTCCAGACCGACCAGGAGATCCTCGACTGGGTGGCACGGGACGGCGAGACCGCCCTGCACCCCTCGTGTACGGCACGCATGGGCGTGGGGGAGGACGCCGTGGTGGACCCGCGGACCATGCGGGTGCACGGCCTCGCGGGGTTGCGCGTGGTGGACGCCTCGGTCATGCCGTACGTCACCAACGGCAACATCTACGCCCCCGTGATGATGGTGGCCGAGAAGTCCGCCGACCTGATCCTCGGCACCACCCCGCTGCCGCCGGAGCACGTCGAGTTCTACCGCCATCCCGGCCGGGCCGATGCGCCTGCTGAATAGGGTTGTGCCATGGGCAACGACGAACGCGACAGCGCCGGCGTGCAGTCCGTCGACCGCGCGCTGTCGGTTCTGAAGCTGCTGGCCCGCCACGGGGAGCTCGGTGTCAGCGAGCTCGCGGCCGAGCTCGGCGTGCACCGTTCCACGGCCTTCCGGCTCCTCGCCACCCTGGAGAACCACGACCTGGTCCACCAGAACGACGAGCGCGGGCGCTACCGGCTCGGCGTCGGCGTCCTGCGGCTCGCGGGCGCGACCACCGCGCGGCTCGACGTCGTGCGGGAGGGGCGCCCGGTCGGCACCCGGCTCGCGGCGGAGGTGGGCGAGACCGTCAACATCGCCATCCTCGACCGCGACGAGGCGCTCTACCTCGACCAGATGACCGGCACGTCGGCGTTGCAGGCGCACAACTGGACGGGCCGGCGCATCGCGCTGCACGCCACCTCCAACGGCAAGGTGCTGCTCGCCCACGCCCCCGATGGGCGGTTCGAGGAGGTCACGGCCGTGGCGCTCCCGCGGTTCACCGAGCGCACCCTCACCGACGTCGCCCACCTGCGCGAGGAGCTCGACGCGGTGCGCGAACGCGGCTTCGCGACGGCCGTCGACGAGCTGGAGCTCGGCCTGACCGCCGTCGCCGCCCCGGTGTTCGGAGCCGACGGGGCGGTCGTCGCCTCGCTCAGCGCCTCTGGGCCCACGTTCCGGCTGCCCGCCGAGCGGCTCCCGTCCGTCGCCGCCCAGGTGGTGGCCGCCGCCACCGAGATCTCTTCACGTCTGGGGTGGTACGGCCGTGCGGGTTTCGGCCACCAAGGGAAACGCGGCAAGCCTTGACGGGGCTGACGCCAGGGTTGATTCTGTTCCTCGTTGAGCATTCCGGTGCGTGATACGCAACCAGAAGGCAAATGAGAGGTCCGTGGCAGATCTCTGTCGCGGTGGCAGCTGGAGGGCGTGACCGGCCTCCACCCCCCTCGAACCGCGAGGTGACCATGACCGCGACGTCGCCGGCCGAACTCTCGCAGCCCTCCATGGACCAGGAGCCGGTGATCCTCGATGTGCGCGGCCTGTGGAAGGTCTTCGGCCCCCGGGCCGGCCGGGTGGCGGGCACGCCGCTCGCGGAGCTCTCCCGTGCCGAGCTGAAGGAGCGCACGGGCTGCGTGGCGGCGGTGCGCGACGCCTCCTTCGCCGTACGGCGCGGCGAGGTCTTCGTCGTCATGGGATTGTCGGGCTCGGGTAAGTCGACGCTCGTCCGCTGCCTGACCCGGCTGGTCGAGCCCAGCGCCGGTGAGGTGCTGCTGGACGGCGCCGACATCCGCAAGGCCGGGGACAAGGAGCTGCGCGAACTGCGCCGGCACCGGTTCGCGATGGTCTTCCAGCACTTCGGCCTGCTGCCGCACCGGCGCGTGCTGGACAACATCTCCTATGGCCTTGAGATCCAGGGCATGAAGAAGGGCCCCCGCCACCGGCGGGCGAGCGAGATGCTCGACCTCGTCGGGCTGGCCGGATACGGCGACTCCTATCCCGACCAGCTCTCGGGCGGCATGCGGCAGCGGGTGGGCCTCGCCCGCGCCCTGGCGGTCGACCCCGAGGTGCTGTTCTTCGACGAGCCGTTCTCGGCCCTCGACCCGCTGATCCGCCGCGACATGCAGAACGAGGTCATCCGCCTGCACCGCGAGGTCGGCAAGACGATGATCTTCATCACGCACGACCTGAGCGAGGCGCTCAAGCTCGGTGACCGCATCCTGGTCATGCGCGACGGCGAGATCGTCCAGACCGGGACGCCCGACGAGGTGGTGGGCGCCCCCGCCGACGACTACGTGCGGGACTTCGTGAGCGAGGTGTCCCGCTCGCACGTGCTGACCCTCAAGTGGATCATGAGGCCGCCCGGCGACGGTGAGGCGCTGGACGGCCCGGAGCTGGGTCCCGGCGTCGTCATCAGGGACGCCGTCCACACCATCCTGCGCGCCGACCGCCCGGTGCGGGTGGTGTCGGCCGGAAAACTGCTCGGCGTCGTCGGAAGCGCCGAGATCCTTGAGGTGATCGCCGAGTGAGCGCGCCCGTCGAGAGCCCGCGAGGACGTCGCGGGGTGAGCGCACCCGTGGACGGCCCCCGAGCACGTCAAGGGGTGTACGCCAGGTGACGGCGACGGCGACGGCGCGCAGGCCGGTGTGGTCACGCCCGTACCTGCTGGTGGGGATCCTCGCCGCCTGGATCCTGCTGTGGGCGTTCTTCCGGGGGCAGGCCACCCTGCCGCTCGGTGGCGCCGAGCTGACCCCCCTGCACGAACGGATCAGCCGGGCCGCGAACGCCATCGACGACAGCCGGAACGAGAACCCGTTCTTCCTGTACTTCGTCAACTACATCAGGCTCTTCATCAACGAGTTCGTGAGGTTCATCCAGGCGCTGATCAGCCGGCCGTCCTTCGGCCGCCCGGTGCCGGTGGCCGGGTGGCTCGGCGTCGTCGGCGTCGCCACGGCGGTCGCGTGGCTGTACGGGAACCTCAGGGTCGCGCTGCTGACCGTGGCCGGCTTCGTCTCCTTCGGGCTGCTCGGCCTGTGGGAGGAGAGCATGGACACCCTGGCGCTCACGCTGGCCGCCGTCGTGCTTTCGCTCGCCATCGGGATCCCGCTGGGGGTCTGGGCGGGGCTGAACGACCGGTTCAACCGGTTCGTCAATCCGGTGCTCGACTTCATGCAGACGATGCCGACGTTCGTGTACCTCGCGCCGCTCACGCTGTTCTTCCTCATCGGACCGGCCAGCGCCACCGTGGCGACGATGATCTACGCGATCCCGCCCGCGATCCGCATCACCGCGCACGCGATCAGAGAGGTGCCCGCGACCACCGTGGAGGCGGGCACGTCGCTGGGGTCGACCCCGTGGCAGCTCCTCGGCAAGGTGCGGCTCCCGCTGGCCAAGCGGACCATCGTCGTCGGCGTCAACCAGACCATCATGGCCGCGCTCTCCATGGCCACGATCGCCGCGCTGATCGACGCGCCGGGACTCGGCAAGACCGTGCTCAAGGCGCTGGAGACGCTGGACGTCGGCACGTCGTTCAACGCCGGCCTCGCCATCGTGATCATGGCGATCGTGCTCGACCGGGTGACGTCGGCGGCCGGCCGCCGCGTCGAGGCCGCCCACCGCGCGGGCCGGGCACGCAGGCCGCTCTGGCGCCGCGTCCAGGTGGCCGTGGTGACGGCCGTCACCGCCGTGCTGGTCTACCTGTCGCACGTCTACGTATGGGCCGCGGAGTTCCCCGGCGAGGCGGACGCCGGCTCGTACGTCCGCAGGGCCGCCGACGCGGCGAGCCAGTGGGCGCAGGCCAACCTGTATCCCTACACCAACGGCTTCAAGAACCTCGTGACGTACGGCCTGCTCAACCCGTTCGAGGCGGTGCTGGCCGGGTCGCCGTGGTGGCTGGTGCTGCTCGTGGTGACCGTGACCGCGCTGGTCCTCGCCACCGTACGGGTCGCGGTGGTGTGCGCCGCGTGCCTCGCCCTGCTGGTGGCGCTCGGGCTGTGGCAGGACAGCATGGTGACGCTGGCCGCGACGCTCGTGGCCGCCGTGCTGGTGATGGCGCTGGGCATCGCGGCCGGGGTCTGGATGGGACGCGACGACCGCGCCGACCGGGTGATACGCCCGGTGCTGGACGCCGGCCAGACCATGCCCGCGTTCGTGTACCTCGTACCGATCCTCGGCCTGTTCGGCGCCACCCGGTTCACGGCGATCATCGCGGCCGTCTTCTACGCCGCGCCCGTGGCGACCAAACTCGTCGCCGACGGGATCAGGGGCGTCTCCGCGAGCGCGGTGGAGGCCGCCACGGCCGCGGGGTCGAGCACGTGGCAGATCATCTCCAAGGTGCAGGTGCCGATGGCGCGCAGCGCCGTCACCCTCGCCGCGAGCCAGGGGCTCTGCTACGTGCTCGCCATGGTGGTGGTGGGCGGCCTGGTGGGCGCGGGGGCGCTCGGCTACGACGTGGTGTCGGGATTCTCCCAGCTCCAGTTGCGCGGCAAGGGTCTGGCGGCGGGCCTCGCGATCGTCGTGCTCGGCACCATGCTGGCCGCGATCACCAAGGCCGCGGCCCGGCGCGCCGACGCCGCCGCCCACGGGAGGCACTAGCGGAAGTTCGGAAGGGCCCGTCACGGGCGGACATCGGCCGTCGCAGGCGGCTTTCGACACAGGAGGACCCTGGTGAAAGTGGTGAGAGTTTCGAGGATCGCACGGCCGCGGGCGGTGGTGCTCGTGGCGGCCGCCGGCCTCCTCGTCTCCGCGTGCGGTGGCGCGAAGGTGGGAGAGACCCCGTCCGCCTCGGGGACGGCGCCGGCGGCGAAGGCGTGCGGAGCCGTGAACATCGCGATCAACCCCTGGGTCGGGTACGAGGCCAACGCGGCGGTGATCGCGTACGTGGCCGAGAAGGAGCTCGGCTGCCAGGTCACGAAGAAGGACCTCAAGGAGGAGGTCGCCTGGCAGGGCTTCGCGACCGGCGAGGTCGACGCGGTCGTGGAGAACTGGGGCCACGACGACCTGAAGAAGAAGTACATCGAGGACCAGAAGGTCGCGGTCGACGCCGGCCCGACCGGGAACAAGGGCGTCATCGGCTGGTACGTGCCGCCGTGGATGGCCGAGAAGTACCCCGACATCACCGACTGGAAGAACCTCGACAAGTACGCCGACCTGTTCAGGACCTCCGAGTCCGGCGGCAAGGGGCAACTGCTCGACGGCGATCCCTCCTTCGTCACCAACGACGCGGCCCTGGTCAAGAACCTCGACCTGAACTACAAGGTCGTCTACGCCGGCAGCGAGGCGGCGCTGATCACCGGGTTCCGGCAGGCGGAGGCCCAGAAGAAGCCGATGATCGGGTACTTCTACGAGCCGCAGTGGTTCCTGTCGGAGGTCAAGCTGGTCAAGGTCGACCTGCCCGGGTACACCGACGGGTGCGACGCCGACGCCGCGAAGGTCGCCTGCGACTACCCGCCGTACGAGCTGGACAAGATAGTGAGCAAGAGGTTCGCGGATGCGGGCGGCCCGGCGTACCAGCTCGTCAAGAACTTCACCTGGACCAACGACGACCAGAACCTCGTGGCGAAGTACATCTCCGAGGACAAGATGTCGCCCGAGGACGCCGCCGAGAAGTGGGTCACCGACAACCCCGGCAAGGTGAAGGCCTGGCTCCCCACAAGCTGACCCTCTCCCGTCGCGCCGGTCTGCGCTGTCCGGTCTGCGCTGTCCGTTCTGTGCCGTTTCGTTGACGCCGCGCCCGTACCGTCCCCGGTGGGCGCGGCGTTCGCGTCCCGGTCTTGACACCCCTTTCGTGGCGGGTCACGCTTGTTGCGGCAAGCGCACCACGGTTCATCATGCGCAACGGAGGTGGCTATGGCGGGCCCCCGGGTCGTCGTCATCGGAGCGGGTGTGGTGGGCGCGGCGCTCGCCGAGGAGCTCTCGGCCAAAGGCTGGGACGACATCACCGTGGTGGACCAGGGCGAGCTCCCCACGCCCGGCGGTTCGTCCACGCACGCGCCGGGCCTGGTCTTCCAGACGAACCCGTCCAAGACCATGACCGAGATGGCGCGCTACACCGTCGAGAAGCTCATGCGGCTCGGATGCTTCCTGCGGGTCGGCGGCCTTGAGGTGGCCACGACGCCCGAGCGGTTCGCCGAGCTGCGCAGGCGGCATGGCTGGGCGACGGCGTGGGGCGTCGAGGCGCACCTCCTCACCACCGAGGAATGCGTGGAGCGCCATTCGCTCCTCGACCCCGGCCGCGTCCTCGGCGGCCTGTACGTCCCCACCGACGGCATCGCCAAGGCCGTACGTGCCGTCGAGGCGCAGCTCCGGCTCGCGCGTGACCGGGGCGTGCGCGTCCTGGACCGGCACGAGGTGCTGGACATCCGCGTCGAGGACGACCAGGTCACCGCCGTGGTCACCGACAAGGGCGAGATCCCCGCCGACGTCGTCGTCTGCTGCGCGGGCATCTGGGGGCCGAAGGTCGCCGGCATGGTCGGCATGGCGCTCCCGCTGACCCCGCTCGCCCACCAGCTCGCCTGGACCGGCCCGGTCCCCGCGCTGAGCGGGCAGACCGAGGAGGCGACGCGCCCGATCCTGCGGCACCAGGACGCCGACCTGTACTACAGGGAGCGGCACGACCGGCTGGCCGTGGGCTACTACGGCCACCGCCCCATGCCGGTGAGGCCCGAGGCGATCGTCTCGGTGGAGGAAGCCGAGGTGATGCCGTCGGTGACCCCGTTCACCCCCGGCGACTTCACCGACGCGTGGAACGAGACCCGGTCGCTGCTGCCCGCGACCGAGGACGCCAAGGTCGAGGAGGGCATCAACGGGCTCTTCTCCTTCACCACCGACAACATGCCCCTGATCGGGCAGTCGCCGGAGGTCAAGGGGTTCTGGGTGGCCGAGGCCGTGTGGGTGACCCACTCGGCGGGCGTGGCCAGGGCGACGGCCGAGTGGCTGGTCGACGGGCACTGCTCGTCGTTCGACCTGCACGAGTGCGACGTGAACCGTTTCGAGCCGCACCAGCTCGCCCCGGAGTACGTCCTGACGCGCGACTGCCAGAACTTCGTCGAGGTCTACGACATCATCCACCCGCTCCAGCCGCCGGAGAACCTCCGCCCGCTGCGCGTGAGCCCCTTCCACCCGCGCCAGCAGGAGCTCGGCGCGTTCCCCCTGGAGGCCTCCGGATGGGAGCGCCCCCAGTGGTACGAAGCCAACGCCGGGCTGGCCGAGGGCCGCGACATCCCCGTGCCCGGCGACTGGGCGGCGCGTTACTGGTCGCCCATCGTCGGCGCGGAGGCGCAGGCGTCGCGCGAGGGCGTCGCCCTGTACGACATGACCGCGCTGAAGCGGCTGGAGGTCAGCGGGCCGGGCGCGGCGGCGTTCCTCTCCCGCGTCTCCACCGGCGACGCGGGCAAGTCCATCGGTTCGGTGACGTACTGCCTGCTGCTGGACGAGGACGGCGGCATCCGCAGCGACGTCACCATCGCCCGGCTGGGCCGCGAGCTGTTCCAGGTCGGGGCCAACGGCAACCTGGACCTCGACTGGCTGAACCGGCACCGGCCCCCTGACGTGTCCATCAGGGACATCACGCCCGGCACGTGCTGCGTCGGCGTCTGGGGCCCGCGCGCCCGTGACCTGGTCGCCCCGCTCACCGAGGACGACTTCTCCGCCGAGGGGTTCCGCTACTTCCGCGCCAAGCGGGCGTACATCGGCTCTGTGCCGGTGACGGCCCTGCGCCTGTCGTACATCGGCGAGCTGGGCTGGGAGCTCTACACGACCGCCGACCTGGGCCTCAAGCTGTGGGACACGCTGTGGGAGGCCGGGCAGGCGCACGGCGTCGTCGCGGGAGGGCGCGGCGCGTTCAACAGCCTGCGTCTGGAGAAGGGCTACCGCTCCTTCGGCACCGACATGACCTACGAGCACGACCCGTACGAGGCGGGGCTGGGTTTCGCCGTGAAGACCGGCAAGGGCGACTTCATCGGCAGGGCCGCGCTGGAGGAGCGCCGGGCGTCGGTGAACCGCCGCCTGACCTGTCTCACGATCGACGACCCCGCGAGCGTGGTGATGGGCAAGGAGCCCGTCTACGACGGCGACGCCTGCGTCGGATACGTCACCAGTGCCGCGTACGGTTACACGATCGGCAAGGGCATCGCCTACGCCTGGCTGCCGGCAGGGCTGTCGACGCCTGGACAGGTGGTCCACATCGGCTACTTCGGCGAGCGCGTCGCCGCCGTCGTGGCCGAGGAGCCGCTGTTCGACCCGGCCATGAAACGGCTGCGCGCATGACAGGGGAGGAGAGGGTCATGGGCGACCGCGACCGGCTCTGGGACAGCCCCGAGCCCGGGAGCTCGTACGACGTCGTGATCGTCGGGGGCGGCGGGCACGGCATCGCCACCGCCTACTACCTGGCGAAGAACCACGGGATCACCAACGTGGCCGTGCTGGAGAAGGGCTGGCTGGCCGGCGGCAACATGGCGCGCAACACGACCATCATCCGGTCGAACTACCTGTGGGACGAGAGCGCGGGCATCTACGAGCACGCGCTGAAGCTCTGGGAAGGGCTGGAGGAGGACCTCGGCTACGACGTCCTGTTCAGTCAGCGCGGTGTGCTGAACCTCGCCCACAGCCTCCAGGACGTGCGTGACGGCGTGCGCCGCGTGAACGCCAACCGGCTGAACGGTATCGACGCCGAATGGCTCGATCCGGCGCGGGTCAAGGAGGCCTGCCCGATCGTCGACATCGGGCAGGACACGCGGTACCCGGTGCTCGGCGCGACCTACCAGCCCCGGGCCGGGATCGCCAAGCACGACTACGTCGCCTGGGGGTACGCCAGGGCCGCCTCCGCGATGGGCGTCCACTTCATCGAGCACTGCGAGGTCACCGGAATCGAGGTCGTGGACGGCCGCGTACGAGCCGTCGACACCACACGCGGACGCATCGCGGCCGGCCGTGTGGCGATGTCGGCCGCCGGCCACTCGTCGGTCGTGGCGGGGATGGCCGGTCTGCGGCTGCCGGTGCAGAGCCACCCGCTCCAGGCGCTGGTCTCCGAGCTGCTCGAACCCGTCCACCCGACCGTCGTCATGTCGAACGCGGTACACGTCTACGTCAGCCAGGCGCACAAGGGCGAGCTGGTCATGGGAGCGGGCATCGACACCTACAACTCCTACCGCCAGAGAGGGGCCTTCCACATCATCGAGCGGCAGATGGCGGCGGCGCTGGAGCTGTTCCCGATCTTCGCCCGCGCGCACGTCCTGCGTACCTGGGGCGGGGTGGTCGACGTCACGCCGGACGCCTCGCCGATCGTCGGGCTCACCCCGGTCGACGGCCTGTACGTCAACTGCGGCTGGGGCACGGGCGGTTTCAAGGCCACCCCCGGCGTCGGCTGGTGCTACGCGCACACGATCGCCAACGACGAGCCGCACCCGCTCAACGCGCCCTTCACCCTCGAACGATTCACCACGGGCGCGCTCGTCGACGAGCACGGCGCCGCCGCCGTGGCCCACTGAAGGAGTCCGGCCGATGCTGTTGATCCCCTGTCCGTGGTGCGGGCCGCGCGACGAGGCCGAGTTCCGGTACGGCGGGCAGGCGCACGTCGCCTACCCCCGGGACCCGGGCGCCCTCACCGACGAGGAATGGGCGCGCTACCTGTTCTTCCGCGACAACCCCAAGGGGCTGTTCGACGAACGGTGGAACCACGCGGCCGGCTGCCGCCGCTGGTTCACCCTCACCAGGGACACCGCGACCAACGAGATCGGGGGTCCGCGATGACGCCCCCGCCGGGCCGGTCACGAGGGCATCGGGGGTTCGTGATGACCCGCCGCCGGGCCGGTCACCAGGGCATCGGGGGTTCGCGATGACCCGCCGCCGGGCCGGTCACGAGGGCGAGGTGCTGCGGTTCACCTTCGACGGCAGGCCGTACGAGGGATACCGGGGCGACACGCTGGCCGCCGCCCTGCTCGCCAACGGGGTAAGGAAGATCGGGACCAGCGTCACGCTCGGCCGCCCGCGCGGGATCTTCGGCGCGTGGACCGAGGAACCGAACGCCGTGGTCCAGATCGAGCGGCCCTTCTCCGAGCCCATGGTGCAGGCCACCACGATCCCGCTCTACGAGGGCCTGGCCGCCACCGGCCTGGCCGGACGGGGAAGGCTGTCCCCGGAGCCCGACCCTGCGCGCTACGACGCCACGCACGCGCACTGCGACGTCCTGGTGGTGGGAGCGGGCCCCGCCGGGCTGACGGCGGCGCTGGCCGCCGCCCGTACCGGGGCCCGGGTGATCCTCGCCGACGACCGCTTCCAGCCCGGAGGCAGCCTGCCGGACACCGGGGAGACGGTGGACGGCAGGCCAGGCTCCGAATGGGCCCTCGACGTGGCCGCCGAGCTCGTGACCCTGCCTGACGTGCGCGTCCTTTCCCGTACGAGCGTGATCGGATACTACGACCACAACTATCTGGTCGCCGTGGAGCGCCGGGGCGAGGACGCGGTGACGCGGGAACGGGTCTGGCGGATCCGCGCCCGCAGGGTCGTCCTGGCGACGGGGGCGCACGAGCGGCCGATCGCCTTCAGCGGCAACGACCTGCCGGGCGTCATGCTGGCCTCTGCCGCGCGGGCGTACGTGAACCGGTACGGCGTGCTGCCGGGGCGCCGGGCGGTGGTCTTCACCACGGGCGACAGCGCGTACGACGCGGCCCGCGACCTCGCGGACGCGGGTGTGGAGATCGCGGAGATCGCCGACGCCCGGGAGGGCCGCCTCGTCACCGGCGTCATCGGCGGCGCGGACGACGAGGGGGTGCGGGCGGTCGTGATCGGGGGGCATGAGGTCGAAGCCGACCTGCTGCTCGTGTCCGGCGGCTGGAACCCGGTCGTCCACCTGTTCAGCCAGTCCGGCGGCGAACTCCGCTACGACGAGGCGCTGGCGGCGTTCGTCCCGGCCGGCCCGTACGCGCAGGCTGTGGAGGTGGCCGGTTCGGCGCGGGGGGTGTTCACGCTCGCCGGATGCCTCACCGACGGCGAGGCGGCCGGTTCCGGCTTCGCGCTGCCCTCGCACCCGCTTTCGGGGGAATCTGGCTCCTCGCCGCCGTCGCACCCGCTTCCGGACGTACGGGCGGAGCAGCTGTGGCTGGTTCCCGCCGAGGACTACTCTTCGCACTTCGTCGACCTGCAACGGGACGTCACCGTGGCCGACCTCCAGCGGGCCACCGAGGTGGGGCTACGCTCGGCCGAGCACGTCAAGCGGTACACGACCGCCGGCACGGCACACGACCAAGGCAAGACCTCCGGCACGCTGACCAGCGCGGTCATCGCCGGGATACTCGGGGTAGGCGTCGCGGAACTGGGCACGACCACGTTCCGCGCACCGTACGTCCCCGTCTCCTTCGCGACCCTCGCGGGACGCGACCGGGGCCCCCTGCACGACCCCGTACGGGTCACCGCGATGCACGACTGGCATGTGTCCCACGGCGCCCTCTTCGAGAATGTCGGACAGTGGAAACGGCCGTGGTACTACCCCCGGCCCGGCGAGGACATGACGGCCGCGGTGCTGCGCGAGTGCCGGGCCGTACGGCAGGCCACGGGGGCCATGGACGCGTCCACCCTTGGGAAGATCGACGTCCAGGGTCCCGGCTCGGCCGAACTGCTCGACCGGCTCTACACGAACATGATGAGCACGCTGAAGGTGGGCGCGATCCGGTACGGCGTGATGTGCAGGCCCGACGGCATGGTCTTCGACGACGGCACCGTCATCCGCCTCGCCCTCGACCGTTTCCTGGTGACCACCACCACGGGCAACGCGGCGGCCGTGCTCGAATGGATGGAGGAATGGCTGCAGACCGAGTGGCCCGATCTGCGGGTCCACTGCACCTCCGTCACCGAGCAGTGGGCGACCGTCGCGCTGGCCGGGCCAGGCTCGCGTGACGTGCTGGCCGGGCTAGCCCCGGACCTGGTGGTGGACACGGAGAGCTTCCCGTTCATGACCTGGCGGGACACCGAGGTGGCGGGCATCGAGGCACGCGTCTGCCGGATCAGCTTCTCCGGCGAACTGGCCTACGAGATCAACGTGAGCTGGTGGTACGGGCAGGCGCTCTGGGAGGCGATCCACGCGACCGGCGCGGTGACTCCGTACGGCACCGAGACCATGCACGTCCTGCGGGCCGAGAAGGGGTATCCCATCGTCGGCCAGGACACCGACGGCACGGTGACGCCCGCGGACCTCGGCATGGACTGGATCGTGTCCAAGAAGAAGCCGGACTTCATCGGCAAACGGTCCTACGCCCGGTCCGGCAATGCCCGCCCCGACCGCCGGCACCTGGTCGGACTGCTCCCCGAGGACCCCAACGCGCTCGTCCCCGAAGGCACCCAACTCGTGGATCCCGCGGTTCTCGTCCCTGAAGGCACCAAGCTTCTGGATCCCAGGGTGATCGTCCCTGAGGGCACCCCACTCGTGGATCCCGGGGTCGCCCCTGAGGGGACCCAGCTTCTGGATCCCAGGGTCGTTTCTGAGGGGGCCCAGCTTCTCGATCCCGGGGCGGGAGTCCCTGAGGGCAGGCGGTTCGTCGCCTTCGTCCGGCTTCCGGCGGCGCCTGTGCCCATGCTCGGCCACGTGACCTCCAGCTACCGCAGCGCGGCGCTGGGCCGTACCTTCGCGCTCGCCCTCGTGAGCGGCGGCAGGGACCGCATCGGCGAACGCCTTTATGCGCCGGTCGGCGACCGGCTGATCCCGGTGACGGTCACCCATCACGTCCTCTACGACCCCGAGGGAGCCCGCCGCGATGGCTGACCCAGCGTCCCCGCCCCCCGGACCCCAGACTCAACCTGACCAGGCTCCATACCCCCGAACGACGATCGAAGAGCATGCGAGCCCGCAAGCCGGATCCCCGGAGGTAACCGTTGATCGTCCGAGCCCGGTGTCCAAGTACGAACGGGCGACCCCACGCGCCGACCCGAGGATGATTGAGCGAGTGGGCCCGTCAGCTGCGTCTGAGGAGACGGTTGAGAGGGTGAGTCCGCAGTCTGGGTCCTCTGGGTCTGGGGGGATGGTTGGGCGAGACGTTTCGCCTTCCGGACCTGGGGAGACCGTTCAGGGGGTGAGCCCGTCGGCCGGGTCTGGGGGGACCGTGATGCCGGTGAGTCCGTTGGGGCGCTTCGCGGGTGTGTCGGACGCTCGGCTCCGTGTGCGGGAGGTCCCGTTTCTGAGGCAGACGAACGTGCGGGTCGACCCTGCCCGGATTCCGCCCTCCTTCGGGCTGCGGTTGCCGGTCGAGCCGGGGACGTGGCTGCGTTCGGGTGTGGCCGACGTGCTGTGGCTCGGCCCCGACGAGTGGCTGGTGATCGGTGATCTCGACATCCCCCGCTCGGAGGACGTGGCCGTAACCGACGTCTCGGCACTGCGGACGACCCTCCTGGTGGCAGGGCCGGGTGCGCGAGACCTGCTGGCGCACGGATGTTCCCTCGACCTGCATCCCTCGGTGGTCGGCCCAGGCCGTTGCGCCCAGACCATGCTGGCGCGCGCGCAGGTCGTCCTGGTCGCCCGCGAGGACGACGAGTTCTGGGTGCTGGTGCGTGCGTCCTTCGCCCGCTACCTCGCCGACTGGCTCACGGACGCGGCCGTCGACTACTGACCCTGCCCCTCGTCCCGCCTCAGCCCCCGTCCCGCTCCTGTCCGCGTCCCCTCCTGTCCGCGTTCCGCCTCAGGCTTGCCGGTCCATGCGGCGAGTACTTCGCGGGCCACCTCGTCCACAGGGCGGCCGTCGTTGTGGACGACCGTGTCCTCCGCGGCCGTACGTTCCACCGATCGCTCGAACTCCGCCACCTCGGCGAGGTGACCGTCGAGAGTGACTCCCCTGTCGCGGGCGCGTAGACGGTCCCTTGCGGTCCGCTCGGACACGGTCAGGCGGACGACCGTGAGCGCGGCGCCCGGAACCGCCAGCCGTACGGCCGCGAGATGTGCGGGTTCGAGCAGCGCCCGCGCCAGGACAAGCCGCCTCACGCCGGAAGCCGCGTAGTTGGCGGCCACCGCCCGCAGGTTGGCGGTGAGCATCTCGTGTACCCCCGCGCCCGTACACCAGCAGAGCCAGTCGAGGTCGATGACCGCATGGGGAGCGTCCCCGAGAAGCTCGCCCACAGCGATGGCCACCGTCGTCTTCCCGGAGCCGAGCCCTCCGGTGAGCAGCAAGACCTCCGTGGCGACGGGGAGCCGCAAGACCTCCGTGGCGACGGGGAGTGGCGAGGCGTCCGTGGGGGCGGGGAGCGGTGAGGCGTTTGTGGTGGCGGGGGGTGGCGAAGCGTCCGTGGCAGGCTCGTAATCTGTCGGGCCGGAGGCGGGGGCCCCGCTCGCGTTGCCCATCGCTAGGGCCGCTGGGTGTCGAGTTCGGCGACGAGCCGTTTGGGGGCCACGATGCGGTAGCTCTCCTCCACCCACTCACAGAGCAGATCGGCGTCCGGCGCATCGTCGGAGAACGGGACCGTGACCCATCCGGCCCTGCCGAGGCCATGCCCGGTCGGAGCCGCGCCGGGGACGTTGAGCGCGTGCCCGTTCGACTCGCGCAGTTTCACCGAGAACTTGGGCTGCCACTTCTCGGTCTCCTCGTCCGGTCCCAGGAAGACGAAGATCTTCTTGTTGACCTTGACGACGCTCTCGCCCCACGGGAACTCCTCATAGGCCCCGGGAAGGCCGAGGGCGTACTCGCGCAGCCGCTCACGAGTCTCGTGCCATTGGCTCATCACCCAATTGTGGTCCCGCGCCCGAGGTCTGACGCCTGGGGGGTCGTCGTCAGGCCTCGGGCGACGCCGTGCGTGCCCGGCCTTCGGCGAAGAAGGCCGGAAGGTCGGGAAGTTCGCTGAGAGGGTAAGCAGCGCCGAACGGCGCGTTCCAGAAGTCACCGCTCCTGGGCTCCCAGGGGCCGACGTAGGCATAGGGCACATCGAGGTAGCCGTCACCCAGCGAGACGCCGTAGTTGACCTTGTCGAGCGTTATGCCCAGGTCGAAATGCTCCGGCCACAGGACCGGCGTGGCCTCAAGAGCCAGCGCGTGCAAGGCCTGGTCGCCGAGGGCCAGGCTCTCCTCCAACTGCTGTGCGGCGGCGGCGTCCACGGTCAGGATGTCGTTCAACGAGGCCCCCGAACCATCGCTGTACAGCTTCTCCGGGGCACCGGCGCCCGAACCGGTCTCGCCGCCCAGATCGTCGATGGATCTGCCGTCCAGCGGCAGGCGCTCGCTTCCCACCACAAGCTCGTGACCCTCGACGCGCAGGTGGGGATCGGTGACCGTCGCGAAGCCTCCGGGCGTGACCCGGAGGCGAATGGTCCCGCTCCGCCGGTACTGCGGCCCTGCCATGATCAACTCTGCGACCGCGTGGAGGGACCTCCGCGTCGCCGTCAGCTCGTTCGCGTTCATACATACAGCGTGATCGAGCGGCATCCGGCTCACCACATCGGGGGTGACGTACACCTCGCTTCCGTCGCCGGTCCCGGCCGGTCACCGGTTGGCCAGTCCTGGCCAACCCGCCACTTTAGCTACACTCTGTAATTGATTGATCACGACACGTTCCCTAGCCTTGGTGCATGGGCGTCCCCCCGAGCCGCTGCCTGGCTCTCGCCGCTTGGAAAGGCGTCTTCCGCCGACGGCCTCCGGTGTTCCCGTCCAGTGTTCTCGTCCGGTGTTCCCGTGGGTGACAGATCATGCCGGTGACACTCGCGGAGCTCAGGGTGAAGTACGGCCGGCACTGGCTGGTCTCCGATGCGGTCGGCGGCGGCTGGTACGCCGTGCGGCGTCACGGCATCTCCCGCGACCTTCTCCAGCGCGGGCTCTGCAACGTGCGATGCGCGGCCACGCTGGAGGGGCTCGCGGCCCGCATGGCGGACGAGACGCAGCTTGAGGAGCGCCTCCTCCGAGGTTGCGAGGCCTCCGGTCGCCTCCCTGACAGCCTCGACGGCCCTGGCCCTCCCGGCTTCCCCCCGGCGCCGTCCTGACTCTCGGGCCACCAGATCAGGAGTTCGTCGACGAGCGGCTTCGATCGGCCAGTGTCGGGGCGATCACGTTGAATTCCTCTGGGGGCACATCCTGGATGAAATTCCGGCTCAGGTGCTCGGCGAGCTCGCTTTCGGCGAGTGGCGCGCGAGTCACGGCACGCCACGAGCAACAACAGTGGGGGGCGGGTGCTCACGCTCTCGGCGACAAGGTCCGCGGCGTCCCCTTCATCTCTGACCTCGGCCGGCTCATTTTCGACCTCGGCCGGTCGGGGCCGCTTCAAGCAGGATCTGTGCCAGCTCGCGCGGCTGGGAGAACATCGGCCAGTGACCGGTGTCCATCTCGACCAGCCGCCAGTGCTCACTGGTCAACAGCTTGGCCACGTAGTCGGTCGGCTCGTCACCGTTGAGCAGGCATTTGATGTACGTCGCCGGAAGCTCGCCGAGCGGCCGTGCCAGCACGGCCGGTTCGGTCAGCGTGGCGCCCGGGTGCGGCGTCGAGGCGCCCACGATCCGTGCGATCTGCTCGCTGGTGAGACCCTGCCCGTCGTAGTCGGTCGCGGTCAGCGGCGCCCAGAAGCCCCCGTGTTCGGCGATCGAGGCCTCCACCATCGCCCGGCCGTCCGGCCACGCGGACACAAAGGACTCGCCGTCGGCCGGAACGTTGGAGTCGACGAAGACCACGCGGGCCAGCCGATCACCGATGCGCTCGGCCGCCTGACCGACCGGAATGCCCGAGTAACTGTGCCCGACCAGGATGACGTCGCGCAGGTCGTGATGTTCGACCTCGTCGACTATGTCCTGAACGTGGGTCTGCTGCCCTGCCTGCACGCCCTGCTTGTCCGCGAGGCCGGACAGCGTCAACGGGTGGGTGCCGTGGCCGGCCGCACGCAGCTCCGCCACCACCTCTTCCCACGCCCACGATCCGAGCCACGCGCCTGCGACCAGTACGAATTCCGCCATGCCGGCAGCCTACCGAAGCGGTCCGACAATCTCAGCGCCGATCCTGCGCGACCTCACACCGAGAAGCCAGGGTTGCCCGTTGCCCGATCTGGTTCGAGCAGAGGGCAAGGCTCCCTAGAGCTTCGGGATCGTGCCTTGAATGGTCGTCGCAAAGACCGGCCTGTGCCTCAATCCCAGCTAGTCCCTCATTCCACTCGCGCCACTCCGGGCAGATGCTTCACCGCGTCCACGAACGATGGGGCGAGTTTCGGGTCGTCAAGCTTGACGTGGTAACTCTCGAAGTAGTTCTCCGACGGGCCGGGCTCGGTATCGTCCTTCTTTTCCTCAGGATGGCGCTCTATCACTTGCGACCACAAGGCATTGAATTGCTTGATCACCCGCAGACCATGCGCTCGATCCGAGAAGTAGATGAGCTTGACGCCCTTCGTCCTCCTCAAAAATGCCTCGATCGCCGCCTTCTCATCGGCCGTGGTCTGGCCTCGCCCCTCACAGGGCTCCCGTTCTCCGACGGCGTCGCAGAGGGTGATATCCACATCAGCCTTGTCCTCCCAGAAGGGGGCAGGCCAGACGTAGGTTACGGAGATTCCCGGAAGTGCTTTGACGACCGAATCGAATGCGGGGGCGTCGCTCCACCGGAGCAGCCTGCCGCTGAAACTCTCCGACATGTCGCTTTCTCTCAGCACGCTCGCCGACCTGAATGAGGCCTTCAGCAGGGCCAGCGCCTCGGATTTGCTCTGGTAGTGGACACCCGTGATCCTCGGCATCTGCCGTAGTGTCCGCTCGATCCCCTGCCTCTGTGCCGGAGTCACGTCCTTGTCTCCGCAGGCGTCCCAGGCGTCACCCTTGCTACACAAGTGCACGGCGAAACTTCCGCCTTCGGGCCAGGGTCCGTCCGGGGCGGCGAGGATCTCCGGGAACCGCTTTGCGTCTGAGGCCGAGGTGCCCAGCAGGAGAACCGTCAACGAGGCAATGGCGAGAAGCACACGAAGCACGGGGCAACTATGTCAGCAGACCCGGTCAAACCACATATAGCTTCCAATGAAACATCAGGCGCGGCAGGATGCGACAAGGTCTCTGGTGGGCCGGCTCGGAAGGTAAGCGAGACCCGATCCGGTCTCCGATCTCCACTCATCCACGCAGATCGGCAGATAGAGGCCGTCCTCCTGCGGCTCGACTTCTCCGTCGACCGACAGGTATTTCATCCACCAGGGCGGGTCGAGAGGCCTCCCATCCCGATAGGCGGCGGCGAGCTCGGCGAAGCTTCCTCGGTGAAGGCGCAGCGTGCTTTCGATGAACGTGGTTCGCCAATCGACTCTCCAGATGACCGCCCCAAGCGCTACTGCGATGATCAGCGCGGTGGCTGCTCGCCCGTACGCCTGGACCGACAGATACGAGATGATCGCAGTGAAGGTCCAGAGGCAGGCCCATGCCCAGCCGAACGCGATGACCAGCCAGTTGAACAACCACATCTGCCTGTAGAGCGGGATCTGCAGGTAGGTGGAGACGACCAGGAAGATCCATCCACAGATCGCCATGAGAGTGGTCCACACGGACCAGCGGGCGGACTTCAGTTGAGACATCGGCACGGGTGGAGTGTCGCGGCCATCCTGCCTGAGCCGCTACAGACCAAGCAGGAGTTTCACGCTTTTTGCATCACCTCTCCACATCCCGCCCAACGACTATGGCAGCCCTGAAGATCAGGCTTCCACGGATGGCGGCCGTCCGTACGACGAACTGCTCTGACCTGGAACGGCCTTGGACCACCCTGAACTGCAACCGGGTTCATCGGAATGAGGTCACTTCCGGGGATCGGAGTAATCCCTACCAGAGGCGCCACTCTGGTTGGTGATCGCGATTGCGATCCCGCCGAGCATCATGCCGATGCCTGAGATAACTAGCAAAGCGGGTCTACTCATGTCGGCCAACGCATAGTGCATGGGGTAGAAGGCTCCTTCATCGGAGTACCAGACAGGCGGTTCGTAAACCATGGCCATCGCTACGCCAATGAGTATGAGCAAGGTCCCCGTACCGACAAATAGGCCAACGAGCAGATTACGTCGCATAGCGCCACATCGTAGGTGATCGTTTCGGGCACTGCCGCTCGTTCTCGAACTGAATCGAATCACCGACGTAACCGAGCGTCTGCCTCGACCACCGCGAAGCGGCAGCGGGCGGGTGACGGGTCAAGCCCGTCTTCGTGTGTACGTCAACCGGTCGCCGTTCCTTGATCACCGGACGTCGGCGGCCATAGACGGGCTTGCCCGTAGGAGCCGTGGCTGGTGGCACACTTCGACGCGCGGAAGTTATATACGCAGTGTAATTGATCAATTGCTGCAAGTCATGGCATGGTGCTTTCGTTCTGATCAACTTCCTGGGAGGCAACCATGCTTGCTCGCCGTCTGCTTGCCGTCGCTGTCATCTCCGCCGCGGTGGGCGCGGTAGTCCCCCTCCCCGCCGGGGCCTCTGCTCACCAGCCTGTGAGGCGCGCCGCCCTCACCGGGCCCCCGGCGTGCATCGACGTCAGCAACAGCCGTGGCAACGGCACCTTGATGTACCTGTGGCAGTGCCAGAGCGACAACACCAACCAGAAGTTCGTCTTCGAGGACGGCCTCATCAAGGTGGAAGACACCATCGGCAAGAGCCAGGTGATGTGTCTGGACGCCTCCAACGGTCGCGCCAACGGCACCCGGGTGTACCAGTGGCAGTGCGTGGGGAACGCCAACCAGCTCTGGGTCATCCAGAGAGGTCTGATCATCCTCAAGTCCACCCTCAACTCAGGTAACCGCATATGCCTGGACGTCACCAATGGTCGCGCCAACGGCACCCAGGTGTACCTGTGGCAGTGCGTGCCCAACACCAACCAGACGTTCGTGATCGACGACGGCCAGATCAAGGTCAAGGACACCCTGTCCTGATCTCTGCCCACGCCTGGCGCCTTCCCGATATACCGCAGACCATCAGCGGCAGCACGACACGCAACCCGGTTCCCGGTGGGCGACCGATGCGGCGGCTCGGATGGTCGGGCGCTGCGGGACGGCTGATGCCGGCGACCGCAACCCCGAACTGCAACCCCGGGCAGGCTTTCGGATCATGGGTCTGGGAGTCTGCCCTGGTCATTAGTGGCGGGCCGCCAGGGACTCGAACCCTGAACCTAGGGATTGAAAGAAGACGATTCGATCAAGTTCGTGCCCTTCAACCTGGAAGTGCAGTATTCGTGGACCTTCGCCGAGTACCGCCGTCGTAGGTCCCCGTGGCTGTACAGCCAAGGCTCCCTTTGACGGCTTGATCGCTTCCCTATCGGGACCATCCTGGCCGTGCTCCAGGGCTCGGAAGCCGGTTCTGACCAGTGCTGAACGGGTGCGGAAGCGCCGTCGCGTGCCCCTGTGCGGTATTCGTTGCACTACGAGGATCAGTCGCTGTAGTCCTCGAACTCCCACTCTCCGATACGCCCGACCTTCTCAACGAGCTCACCCCATGTCGGAGCCTCCAGTACGGCGATCCGATCACTCAGCCACTCGGTCACCTTGTCGGGGTGGAGTTCGGGAACGAAAAGCCAGTGCCGGCCGATGAGAAAGGGATGATGCTGAAGCTTTTCCGCGAGGGCCGACGGAGTGCAGACGATGAGTTGGAACCGTTCCTCACCTGGTTCGCCCTGAGGGCCGACATACATCTCCAGGACTTCGCACGCATGGCTCCTGTCTTCGACGCTCCGCCCAGCCTCAAGATCAACCCAACGGAAGTCGCTCACCCGAGCTCTCATCGCCCAATGATCGCGCAGCGACACCGCGACTCGCGAGCGAATTGTCAGCTTGGAAGTCTCTGCGCGCCATAGCTGCTGACCTGGGAGAACCCTGACCTGCGGGGTGCCGGTCGAGTGCCCGTGTTCCCCCCGGGAGTCCGCTCACGAAGATCACTGCGCGCATATGGCATAGCCTCTCTGACACCTTCCGACCTGTCGACGACGGGTGAAAACTGCGGGCTCAGACCACGATCTACCAGCGCGGGCACGCCCTGTCCGGCCGTTTGGGGCAACAGCGCCGGTCTCAGCAGACAACACTGGGGCCACGACTATGTGAGCGGGTTGCGTGTCTCTCGTCCCAGGAGTCTGCCACAATGTGCTAATTTCCTTGCCTGTCATCTTTCGTCCCTTTGGCCCCGCGTTGTCGCGTATGCCTTGGGCGAAGATGCAAGCAGGGGCTTAAGTCGGGACCTAGGAGCTGTTTGACGTTCGGATCTTGGTGGGGTCCGGTAGCGGGCTGGTCATGGCTGATAGAACTCGGATGTGGCGCGCTTTGATGTGACCGATGCCGAGTGGGCGTTGATCGAGCCGCATTTGC
>NZ_JBEZFH010000067.1:0-33008 GCF_040649355.1 Sphaerisporangium sp. NPDC049002
CCCGAGGTGGGCCACGAGCAGATGGCCGGGCTGAACTTCGTCCACGGCATCGCCCAGGCGCTCTGGCACGGCAAACTCTTCCACCTCGACCTCAACGGCCAGCACGGTCCGAAGTACGACCAGGACCTCGTCTTCGGCCACGGCGACCTGAAGAGCGCGTTCTTCCTGGTCGACCTGCTGGAGAACGGTGGCTACGAGGGCCCGCGTCACTTCGACTACAAGCCGCTGCGCACCGAGGACGCCGAGGACGTGTGGGTCTCGGCCGCCGCGAACATGCGGACGTACCTGATCCTCAAGGAGAAGTCGGCGGCGTTCCGCGCCGACCCCGAGGTCCAGGAGGCCCTCGTGAACTCCCGCGTCACCGAGCTGGCGCAGCCCACCCTGGCCCCCGGCGAGACCTACGAGAACCTCGCCAACGACGACTTCGACATCGACAAGGTGGCCGAGCGCGGCTTCCACTTCACCCGCCTCAACCAGCTCGCGCTTGAGCACCTCCTCGGAGTGCGGGGATGACCCTGGTCGCGGGAGTCGACTCCTCGACGCAGAGTTGCAAGGTCGTCATCCGCGACGCCGAGACGGGGAGCCTGGTCCGCGAGGGCCGGGCGCCCCACCCGCCCGGCACCGCGATCCACCCGGACCACTGGTGGAACGCGCTCCAGGAGGCGGTCGCCGCCGCGGGCGGCCTCGCCGACGTGGCGGCGCTGTCGGTCGCCGCGCAGCAGCACGGCATGGTGTGCCTCGACGAGCACGGCGAGGTCGTCCGGGACGCGCTGCTGTGGAACGACACCCGCTCCGCGCGCGCGGCCGAGGACCTGATCACGGAGCTGGGCGGGCCGAGGGCATGGGCGGAGGCGGCCGGCAGCGTTCCGGTCGCGTCGTTCACCGTGACCAAGCTCCGCTGGCTGGCCGAGCACGAGCCGGACAACGCCGCCCGTACGGCCGCGGTGTGCCTGCCGCACGACTGGCTCACCTGGCGCCTGGCAGGATCGCCGGGCGTCGGCGCGATCACGACCGACCGGGGCGACGCCTCCGGCACCGGCTACTGGTCGCCCGCGACGGGCTCCTACCGCCCCGACCTGCTCAAGCTGGCCATGGGCCACGCCCCGCAGGTGCCCCGCGTGCTCGACCCCACCGGCCAGGCGGGAGAGTCACGCGACACAGGGCGGGGTGAGGCCGTACGACTCGCGCCGGGCACCGGCGACAACATGGCCGCGGCCCTCGGAGCCGGGCTGCTCCCCGGCGACGTGGTGGTCTCGATCGGGACCTCGGGGACGGTCTTCGCCTGCTCCGAAGTCCCGAGCCAGGACCCCTCGGGCGCCGTGGCGGGCTTCGCCGACGCGACCGGCCGGTTCCTTCCGCTGGTGTGCACGCTCAACGCCGCCCGGGTGCTGGACGCGGCGGCGCGCATGGCCGGCGTGACCACGGCGGAGCTCTCCGATCTCGCCCTGCGGGCCCCATCGGGTGCGGACGGGCTCGTGCTCGTGCCGTACCTGGAAGGGGAGCGGACCCCGAACCTCCCCGAGGCCACCGGGTCGGTACACGGGCTGCGGCTGTCCAACTCGACCCCCGCGCACCTCGCGCGGGCCGCCGTGGAGGGCATGCTCTGCGGGCTGGCCGACGCGCTGGACGCGCTGGGGATCGCTCCAGGACGGGTGCTGCTCATCGGCGGAGGCGCCAGGTCCGAGGCGGTACGCAGGATCGCGCCCGCGGTGTTCGGACGTCCCGTGCTCGTGCCCGAGCCCGGGGAGTACGTCGCCGACGGGGCGGCACGCCAGGCCGCCTGGCTCCTCGCCGGCACCCCGGAACCTCCGAGGTGGGAGGCCGGAACCCCCGCGCTCTTCGAGGCCGACCCGGCCCCCGATGTCCGCTCGCGTTACGCGGAGGTCGTGGCTGGAATCTGACTCCGGTGTCCGCGCGCGCTACTCGGTGGCTGGAGTCCGGCTCGGGTGTCCGCTCGCGCCGCGCGGAGGTCGTGGCTGGAGTCCGGCTCCGGTGTCCGCTCGCGCCGCGCGGGGATCGCTGGACGGCCCCGACCCTGAGGCATCCCGGGACCGCCTCAGGGGTCGCTCAGGGGCGGCACCGGATGTTCGAAACGATCGTTTCGGGTCAGTCTTGGTCCATGCTGCCCCTGAGAAGGCTTTACCCCCTGGTCGCCGGAACCGGAGTGCTGGTCGCGTCGATCACGATGGCGGTCGGCCGGATCGGTGTCCCCCTTGACACGCTTCACCTGACCATCGGCCGGTCCACGGCTCTGGACCCGGGCACCTCGCTCGCGATGGTGATGCTCGCGGCGTCCTCGCTCGGGCTGCTCGCGTGCCTGCGGGCCGTACGGGCGCCTGTCGCGGGCTGGCCCGAGCGGCTGGTGGCGGTGTGGGCGGCGTCGCTGACCGGTGCGGCCCTGCTTCCGGGGACGGTCGCGGCCGACATCATGATCGTGGTCGCGCTGGCCGGCCTCGCCGGAGCCGCCGCGCTGATGGTGCGGCGGTTCGGCGACGACGAGCGCTGGCGGCCGGCGGCCCGCCCGCTGGAGTGGCTGTCCCTGGGCGCGGGCGGCGCCCTGGCCGTGCTGACCTACCTCGCCCTCCCTGGGCACCAGGTGCTGATCGGCCTGGTCGAGTGGTCCCTCCTCGGCATCGAAGCGGCGGCCCTCGCCGTCGTGGCCGTACAACTGATCCGCATCGCCTGGACTCCCGCGGCTCATCGAAAGCACCACAAGCGGCTGGGGGAGGTCTACCGCGCTGCTAAGCCGACACTAATCACGTAAGACCTCAATTCACCAAATATCACGGATGTATCAAGAAAATCGTCCGTCACAGTGCTAGTCTCGTCGCCGATCTTCGCCCTCGGCTGCCGGTCCCTGGCGGCACCCCGGCGAACCGACGAGGTGACATGGCATCGAGCGGGTCCATCCGGTTCACGATCTCCGCGTTGCCGACCGCGAACGAGACGGCGAGGAGGTGTGGGGATGTCGACCGAGCTGAACTGGCTGCTTGACGACTTCGTGACACGGGTGACGGACGTGCGGCACGCGATCATCCTGTCCAACGACGGGTTGCGCGTCGCGGCCTCCGGCAGCCTCTCCCGCGAGGACGCGGAACACCTGTCAGCCGTGGCCGCCGGCTTCCAGAGCCTCGCCAAAGGTACGAGCATGCGCTTCGGCGGCGGCGCCGTACGCCAGACCATCGTGGAGATGGAGGCGGCCCTGCTGTTCGTCACGGCGGCGGGTAACGGAAGCTGCCTCGCGGTGATGAGCATGATGGACGCCGACGCCGGCCTGATCGCCTACGAGATGGCCCGCCTCGTCGGCCGAGTGGGCCGCCACCTGACCACCCACCCCAGAGGCACGCTCTGACAGACGAGCCGTGCTTCGCTCCCATCCGTCAGAGGAGGAGGGTTGGGTGCGGGCCGGTGCCGAGACCGTCCTGGACAAGGTTTTGCCGACGCCGGGATTGAACGCCTCCGGCTCGCGGTAGGGCTGTCCTGTGGCGTACGCGCCGAAGCGATCAACGCCTTTCTGCCCGAAGTCGCGCGCGAAGCGGTCCAGGCCCAGGAATCTGTGAGGGCAGTGGATGGGAGATCTATTACACGGTCATTCGATCCAGGCGCGCTTCGCCATGCTCGCGGCGGCCGCGTCTCTGCTCCTCATGACCCTGATGGGCATCGGGTTCGACCTCGCCGTTCGCAACCAGGTTCAGAATCAGGTCTTCAATCAGACCCAGGGGGCGGCGACCGAATGGATCGCCTTGATGAGAACCGGCGGGAGGCTGCCCCCGCCCCCCAACACGCCCGTGGACGTGCTCCAGATCGTCAACTCCCGCGGGAAGGTGATCGCGGGGAACGCCGGAGCCGTGGGATGGCCCCCGCTGAGCATCGTCCGGCCGACGGCCGACAAGCCGATCGTCAATCTGACCGAGTGCTCGCGGGCCGGTTGTCACCTGATCACCGCGGTCCGCATCCCGCCCCAGGTCTACCCGCGGATCGTGGCGGACGAGCCTGACTTCGTGTACGCGGGCATGGAACCACCCCCCGTCCTGGCGTCCCACCTGCTGGAGTTCTCGACGTTGGCGCTGGGCATACCGGTCGTCCTGGCCACGACCTGGCTGACCTGGATCCTCATCGGCCGTACGCTGCGTCCCGTGGAACTGATCCGGGCGAGGATGTCGGAGATCAGCGTGACGAACCTGAGCCTGCGCGTCCCCGAGCCCCGGAGCGACGACGAGATCGGACGGCTCGCCCGTACCGCCAACCAGACGCTCACCCGGCTGGAAGAGGCGATGGAGCAGCAGCGCCGGTTCGCGCACGTCGTCTCGCACGAGCTGAAGACCCCCCTGGCGGGACTGCGGACGCAGTTGGAGGAAGCGCTGCTGTATCCAGACGACGTAGATCCGTGCGAAACGATCAGAACAGGGCTTTGCTCCGCCGAGCGGCTCCAGGAACTGATCGACGATCTGCTGGCGTACGCCCGGATCAAGACGGCTCCCGCGCCCTTGGAACCGCTCGACCTCGGCGCGGTGGTGAAAGAAGAGATGATCACGACGGCCAGGCCCGTGCCGGTGTCCACCCACGTGTACGGCGAGGTGAAGGTGCTGGGAAACCGGTTGCAGCTGGCGGCCGTCCTGAACAACCTCGTCGTCAACGCGCAGCGGCACGCGAAGGCGGCCGTCGAGGTCACCGTGCGGTGCGCCGCCGGCGCGGCCGTCGTGACGGTGATCGACGACGGAAAGGGCATCGCGCCCGAAGACCGCGAACGCGTTTTCCAGCCCTTCGTCCGTCTCGGTGAGGGACGACGCAGAGACCCTCAGGGCAGCGGCCTCGGGCTGGCCATCTCCCGTTCGATCGTCGCCGCCCACAACGGAACACTGAAGATCGAGGACTCGCCACGGGGCGCACGGTTCGTCCTCCGCCTGCCTTTGCTGAACGCCGTCAGGCTCACCCCACAGGGCCCGTACGCGACCGCGGTATGACTGCGAGCAGAGGGAGCGCCGGGAAGGTGTGGTCCTGCCACAGCAGCGAAGATCGCGTCGCCCGCGGCGGGCAGCCGGGCCGGGTCCACCGCCGACAGGCCGGACACCGTGGGCCGTACCCCAAGCTCGGCGGCGCAGGCGGCGGCGATGTCGGCGGCCAGTTCGGGAGAGAAGAACGTCCCCGGGACGCTCTGTGCGACCGCCCGGCGGAATAACCCGGCGGCGCGCGGCATGGCGAGCAGCGCGGCGACCGACCCGCCGCCCGCCGACTGCCCGAAGACCGTGACCCGGTCCGGGTCGCCGCCGAACACCCGGATGTTGTCCCGCACCCACTGCAAGGCCGCGACCTGGTCGAGCAGTCCCCGGTTGGCCGGGGCCCCGTCGATCTGCGCGAAACCCTCGATACCGAGACGGTAGTTGAGGGTCACGACCACGGCTCCGCTCCCGGCCAGGTGCCCGGCGTCGTATTCCGGGAGGCTGGAGTCGCCCATGGCGTAAGCGCCGCCGGGGATCCACACCATCACCGGGAGCCCTGCCGCCGGATCCGGTTCCGGTGTCCAGACGTTGACCGTCAACCAGTCGTCGCCGGCGGTGTCCTGGGACGCCCCGAGCACGCCGGACTGCGGGGGCGGCGGGCCGTACGAGACCGCCGGGCGCACACCGTCCCAGCCGCGCACCGGCTGCGGCGCGGCGAAACGCAGGTCGCCGACCGGCGGCTCGGCGAACGGGATGCCGCGGAAGACCGCCAGGCCGGCCTCCCGGCCGCCGCGGAGGACACCGGCCGCCGTGCGGACTTCCGGCTCGGACTCGGACAGCTTGCTGGACGCGGTGACGGCCACTTCGCGGTTCCTCTCCGGGTTCCTGCTAGGGCCGAGCATCCCAATGCGCGCCATCCGCGGGCAAACCATTTAGAGGTGACCCACATGAGCCTGAAACCCACACATGCCTCAGCGGCAGATGCTCCCCGCCATGAATTGCTCGCGCACGTGGACGAGGACGAGTCCACATGCGCCACACCAAGATCCGCTGCTGGGCATGCGGGCGTGACCCACTAGATCCGCTCGACGGACACGCGGCCGGCGCTCTGACCGGCGGTTCGCCAGCGGGCCCAGACCGTCTTGCCGGGGCCGTCGGCGAGCGGGGTGATGCCATGGTCGTGGGCGAGGGCGGCGACGATGGTGAGGCCGCGGCCGTGGGTCGCGTCGATGCCGAGGTCGAGGTGGCGGGGTCGACCGTTCCCATGGTCGGTGACTCGGACGCACAACTCCCCGGTGGAGGCCCAGAGGGAGAGCCTGATCGGTGGGTCGCCGTAGTTGACCGCGTTCGCCAAAAGTTCACTGACGACCAGGATCACATCGTCCGCGAGATCGCCGAACGTCCAGGCAGTGAGGATGCCGTTGACCAGTTCGCGGGTCTTGCCGATCACTGAGAGGTCGTGGGGGAGGTCCCAGCAGACGGTACGAAGACCGTCCGGCGTTCCGGGCATCGAAACTCCTCGGGATGGGTCAGCGGGTGGGTGGGGTGCCGAGCGGAACCGGTCGGCAGTGAGGCTTGAGCTGGTTGTCCGTTCTGCCTCGCGGATGAGGTCGCGTAGTTCGTCGGCGGTACGGGCCCGCACGATCAGGGGTTGGGGTGCGGGCCAGGTGGCGGCGGCGTAGAAGTGCCGTGTGCCGACGCCGTACCAGATGGACCATTCGGGTTCCATCAGGTCCAACTGGTGAGCGGAGGCCCGTTCGGCGAGGTCCCATCGCTGCCGGGTGGCCTTCTCGGCGGACGCCCCTTTCCGGTGCCGTCCACCTGGCCGTGTCTTGTGATCGCGTCCATTCACGCCGCCACCTCTCGCCTGTACGGCTGGCGTTCGACCTCTCGCTTGTACGGATCGCGCTCGCCGGGTGGGACTCGAGTACCGGGAGGCCGGCCACGCCGGTACGGAACGGCGACCGCCGTCGCGGGCTCCGCCGTACGCCTGGCCAACCCGACGTGGGATCCCGGCGAGAAGCGGTAGCGCTCGTACGGGATGCTGTACGGCTCGCGCATGGGCAGCGGGCGCACCGGGATCACCGTCGGCCACCGGCCGTCCAACCCGAGACGCCGCCGCGCGCTCATCCGGGCATTGACCTGCGCCGGAGTGGGCTGCTCCCAATCGTGGCCCGGCCGGTGCGGCAGGCTCGCGGCCTCATGCGCGTACGGCGGATGCCCACACCACCGACACCCAAGCGGCATCGGCGGCTGCTCCGCCCGCCAACGCACCAGGATGACCCGTATGGCCTTACAGGTACGCATTGGGATCGGACCTCCTGAGTCCCGTTCAAGGGACTTGCCTGGCCTTCACCGCCAAGACGAGCCCCATTCACGTATGGGCCAAAGGTGCAACTTGTGAGGATTAAGTACTCGGTTCGGCTCAGGAGCACTTCATAAGGCGACCGAGCACAGACCAAGGAACCGTTTCGCCGTACTGTCCGAGCTAAACGCTGTCTGGTATTACCGTCACGATGAAGTTCACCCTTTGTGACGGGCCGTGCGACCATAGTGATAGCGCAGTCCTTAACTTGCAAGGCGTAAGTTAAGTTACGTGCAATTGTCTGATTCGTACTGCTATGCAGTGAATCGCATCGTTTTCATTTCGCTGGGAGAGTGATGTCGAACAGTCCTACGGTCAAACGGCGGCGGCTGTCTGCCGCCCTGCGCCAACTCCGTATCGAATCTGGACTCACGGCCGCAGAGGCAGCCAAACAACTGGACTGGGATCCGTCCAAGATCACGCGAATGGAGCGTGATGAGTGGAAGCGGCCCGCTCCGCACGACATCAGAGGTCTACTCGACCTTTATGGAGTAACAGACGAGCGTCGCCGAGAAGCGTTGCTGACCCTAGCTCGTGAGTCACGCCAGCGGGGCTGGTGGGCTGACTATCAGGACGTCTTCAGGAGTTCGTTGCCCGACTTCGAAGCCGGTGCCTCAATGATCCGGACCTACGAGGCCGTGGTCATTCCCGGCCTTCTCCAGACTGCGGCCTACATGATGGCGATCTTTCGTGGCGGACAGGTGCTGAACGAAGCGGTCTTCGAACGGCATGTCCAAGCCAGACTTGCGCGTCAGGAGATCCTCAAGCGGCAAGACCCGCCCACGCTGGTCGCGGTCATCGACGAGGCGGCGCTTCTTAAGATGATCGGGGGTCCTGATGTCATGCGGGACCAGATACAGCACCTTGTGGAGATGGCCGGCCGACCCAACATCACCGTTCAGGTGCTGCCAAACTCCGTAGGGGCACATCCAGCCTTGGACGGACCTTTCGTTATCCTGGACTTCCCATCCCCTGACGACCCGAGTCTGGTCCATCTGGCGACGCTGACCGACAGTCTCTGGCTGGAGACTCCCGAGGAGATCCGGCGATATACCCTCATCTACAGCCAGGCACAAGCATCGGCGTTGTCGCCGGATGAATCAGTGAGACACCTGTCGGAAAGTCACAGGAGACTTCATCAACAATAGAGGAAGAATCGTGGATCAAAGCCCTCCGCTCGCCTGGCGCAAGAGCGTTTATAGCACCTCGAACGACAACTGTGTTGAGGTTGCGGTCCTGCCTGGCGGAGGGTGGCTTCTTCGCGATTCCAAGAATCCGCACGGACCGATCCTGCGCATGACGGGTAGGGAATGGCAGGCATTCATCGGTAGCCTGAAGAGGGGCGAGCTTGACTGACCAGTTGCCCCTGAAGAGTGCCATTTATTGACTAAACACCCAACCGCAATGGTGGATCAACGGACAAGGTCGAGTGGGCGGAGACCGGTCCGTTCGCCTGCTCTACGACCGGGCTCAGATCGTGGTGGGCCGGGCCACTGTGCCCGTTCGCGATCTACGGCCAACAGTGCTCATCAACCTCGAACGCGACCTGGAGCACGTGTTCGGATAGGGCTGGCTGCGATGACTGTGCCGATCACTCGTCACCTGAAGTTTCGCGTCACTCTTGAGGAGACGCTAGATACGAAGATCGTGGTCTGGGCCGCCGACCCTCTCGATGCTCCCATCCGGTCCGGGGTAACCGGCCGCACGCTTGCGGAGCTCTTCGAGGAGGTCGAGTCGGTGAAGCACTTCGTTCTTGATCTGCCCGAGGATGTCCCGATTTCGGTTGAGTATGTGTACGAGATATCTGGCGTTCCGCAGGAGCTTCTCGCTTCCTACCAGGAGGAGCGCGCGCATCTTCGTCGCACCGCTTCCGACATGGCGGCACGGCTCCGGCAGGCTGGCTTGACGGAGGATGACAGTGCTGCCCTTTTAGGCCTGTCGGACATGCGCATGAGCGATCTCCAGCGCTCGTGATCCCAGTCGACGCCCGCCGTTCCGGCGCTCCGGGTTGTTCATGGCCTGGGTGGGCAGCATACGGCTCACCACGGCACTGGGTCACGGGAGGGCAAACGACCGGCTGGACATTGCATGACCACCGGACGCACGGACAGCGCGTAGGCGTAGCCGGTGGAACGAAACTCGTCGCTGCTTGGCGCAAGTGCCGACGAGCGGCTAACAATGATCGCGTCGAGGTGAGCCCGCCCTGGCAGCGACGCTTCTCTGGTATTCGGTTGGCGTCAGCGACTGTACGGCTGTATGGGTGGTGCGAACCGCGAAGCGAGGCTGGGGTTCCTGCCGGGCGACGGGCGCCTGGCGCTCGCGCTTTAGTCCACGTCGAGCGGTCTCTCCGTTCGTACACCTTCGAGCACAGGGCCGAGTGCAGTGCTGATTGCCGCCCTGGCAGCGGAGGGCACCTCTACGATCCGGGGGGTGTACCACTTGCGGCGCGGTTACGGCCGGCTGTTCGACAACCTCGCCGAGCTGGGCGCCGACCTCACCACCGAAGCGGAGGTTTAGAGATGCCCCTACCCTTCACCACCGACGACACGGCTCTGTTGGCTGAGACGTTGCATGAGGTGGTCGGCGCTGGCGCGACTCCCGGCGGCCTTGTCGTCTGCGGCACGGTCGGCGGGGACCGGCACGTTCTGGCGGCCGGCACCGTCGCACCCGAGCTCGGCGACCTGACGCCAACCGAGCACACCACGTACGACATCGCCTCATTGACGAAGGTCGTCGCAACCTGGCTTCTTGTCGGGGCCACTCTGGCATCGGGGCTGCTCGACCTTGACGCGCCCGTCCGCGACGCGCTGCCCCCGATGTACGGGGAGGCGCCGAGCGCCGTGGCGACCATTCGTCAACTGCTCGCGCACACTTCAGGCCTGCGCGCATCCACCCGCCTGGACCTTTATCGCGGCGCAGACGCCCCACTGCACGAGCTTATGTGCCGCGAACCGTTGGAAGACCTTCCCGGCACTCACCGATATATCAACCGGGGGTACATCCTGCTCGGCCTGGCCCTGGCGCACGTCCATGGGCGTCGACTGGAAGAGTCCGCCGACGATCTGTGGCGCTCCCTCGGGATGTCATCCACAACGTACGGGCCTGTCACCCGAACGCCACAGGTCGCCCCGACCGAGCAACGCATCCCCGGTATCCCGCGTATCTGGGGCACCGCACACGACGACAATGCCGCGCTGATGGGTGGTGTCGCTGGGCACGCCGGCGTCTTCTCCAGCGGCGCGGACCTGGCCACCTACGCTGAGCG
Organism: Sphaerisporangium sp. NPDC049002; assembly: GCF_040649355.1. NCBI lineage: Bacteria > Bacillati > Actinomycetota > Actinomycetes > Streptosporangiales > Streptosporangiaceae > Sphaerisporangium > Sphaerisporangium sp. NPDC049002. The sequence goes on from NZ_JBEZFH010000067.1 coordinate 10,571, forward strand.
GCTTCTGACGGCGCAGACCATCGACGCGTCCGACCTTGGCGAATGGCTGCGGTACAGCTTTGTCCCGCAGGCCCTTATCGAGCCGGGGCTTGAGCGAGGGCTGTCGTGGATTCTCGCCTTCGGTGGCCGCATCGCCTACCATCACGGCTTCACTGGCACGAGTCTCTACCTGGCCCCTGAGACCGGCCGTTACCTGGTCATCTGTACCAACGCCGTCTATCACGGGAGCGCTCGAACCCGGATCGCTCCGCTGCGAGCGCTCGCCCTCAAGACGATCTCTACCGATTGACCTCGACAGGATCCCTAGATGAGTTTGCTGGCCCAGCACACCACGCTGCGCCTCGGTGGCCCCGCCCAGGCGCTGCTCATCCACACAGACCCCGCAGCCTGGCCCGATCTCGCCCACACCGTTCACCGTGAGTCCATGCGGCCGCATGTGCTCGGCGGCGGCAGTAACACCCTCGCCAGCGATGCCGGACCCGCTTACCCGGTGATCCTCATGGCGACCCGCGGTGTCACCGCCAACTCAGTCGCCGCCTGCGATGTGGAGATCACCGCCCAAGCGGGCGAGCCGCTATCCGAACTGGTGGGCTACTCGGTAGCCGAGGGCCTGTCGGGCATTGAATACCTTGGCGGAATTCCTGGCACCGCAGGCGCTGCGCCCGTACAGAACACTGGCGCTTACGGGCAGCAGATATCCGATGTCCTCACGCAGATCACTGCCTATGACTGGCAGTCGGGCACCATTGTCCGGCTCCCGTCCCCTGCCTGCGGATTCGGCTATCGCACGAGCGTCTTCAAGACGCACCCCGGGCGATGGACGATCCTCGCTGTTACCCTGCGGTTGCGGCGCAGCACGTTCGCTGCCCCTTTGGGCTATCGGCACCTGGCCGAAGAGCTCGGCCTCTCTCTTGGCGTCCGGCCCCCACTGGCCGAGGCGGCTGAAGCCGTTCTCACCGACCGGTACGCCCGCGGCCTCATCCTCCCGGAATCCGGCCCCGATGCACGGCAAGCGGGCTCGGTCTTCCTCAACCCGCCCGTCAGCGCCTCTCAGGCAAAGGCGATCCTTACCGCGGGCGGCCCCATGACGCGCGACCAGCACCGTATCCAGCGTGCCAGCGCGGGATGGCTCCTTGGGCAGGCGGGATATAGCCCGGGATGCCAACTCGCCCCCGGGGTGCACTGTTCCACGCAACGGACCCTGACCCTCACCGCTCACGAGGGTGCCACTGCTTCGGCCTTCCGCTGCCCTGCGTACCCTGGCGGCTGCGGTGCATACCGAGACCGGTATCCGTCTGCATCCTGAGCCGGTTCCGCTGGGCTTCGATCCACTTCCTGCGCTTGTCGGCCCCGCGCACTCCCCGTGAGCTCCCTGGTCGAGACTGGGCCGTACCCTTCCCTGGACGCCGTTCCGGCGCACGGCCTGGGTGGGCAGCACACGGCTCACCATGGCACTGGGTCACGGGAGGGCCGAATGGCTTCGGCCGCCGGATGCCGCCATTCTGTGAGGAGGTCACCTCGGACGCTCGGTGAGCTCCTCGGGCGGGGGTCTATGAGGGGTCCAGCCGTGGACGCCGGGCAGGCGTCCATGCCGGGGCGCGCGGGGTGGGCTCCTATCCGGCGGCTGGGGTGAGGGTGCGGAGGGCGTGTTCGACCAGGGTCACCAGGACTACCTTGGCGGAGGCGCGGCGGCGGACGTCGCAGAGGATGACCGGGATGTCCGGGTCGAGGTCCAGCGCGATGCGCACGTCCTCGGCCTCGTGCTTGTCGGCCCCGTCGAAGCAGTTGACCGCGACGATGAAAGGCGTTCCGCGCTGCTCGAAGTAGTCGATGGAGGGGAAGCAGTCGGTGAGGCGACGCGTGTCGGCGAGGACGACCGCGCCCAGCGCGCCGTAGGACAGTTCGTCCCACATGAACCAGAAGCGCTCCTGGCCCGGCGTGCCGAACAGGTAGACCACGAGACCCTCACGGATGGTGATCCGCCCGAAGTCCATGGCCACCGTGGTGGTCGTCTTACCCTCCACGCCGTCGATGTCGTCGACGCCGATGCCTCGGTCGGAGAGGACCTCTTCGGTGCGCAGGGGCCGGATCTCGCTGATCGCTCCGACCAGCGTGGTCTTCCCCACGCCGAAGCCGCCCGCCACCAGGATCTTGAGGGCGACGGGCTCCTCAGAGGGCTCGTAGGCCATTGATCACTTCCTTGAGAATGCGCTCGTTTGGGCGCGGTCCCGCCTGGGCGGGAGCCCGTACGCTGATCATGCCCTGGTCTTGGAGATCACCGAGGAGAACGCGGACCACGCCGAGCGGCAGGTCGATCTCGGAGGCGATGTCCGCGACCGACATCGGCCGGTCGGCCAGCTCAAGGATGCGTTGCTCCTCGGGGCCGAGACCGGCCTCGCCAGTGTACGGAGACCCGGTCGCCGTGACCATAGCGATCAGGTCCAGGTTGTCACCCGATGACCGCGTACGGCCACGGATAAGCGCATAGGGCCGTACGATCGGCCCGGCCTCCTCGTCGAGCCACTGCTCGCCACGCGTCGTCATGACAACGTCCGCCGGGGGTTGGTGGAGATGTGCTGGCCGACGCGCTTGACCAGCATCGCCATCTCGTAGGCGATGTGGCCCACGTCGGCGTCCGAGCTGCTCAGCACGGCGAGGCAGGTGCCGGTGCCGGCCGCCGTCACGAACAGGAACGCGGACTCCATCTCGACGATCGTCTGACGCACCTCGCCGCCGCCGAAGTGGCGTCCCGCGCCGCGGGCGAGGCTCTGGAAGCCGGAGGCCACCGCGGACAGGTGTTCCGCGTCCTCTCTGCTGAAGCCCTTGGAGGCCCCGACGACGAGGCCATCGGTGGAGAGGATGACCGCCTGGCGTACGGCGGCGACCCTGCTGATGAGATCGTCGAGGAGCCAGTTGAGTTCGCCGTTAGACGACACTTTGCCGGTCATTCGTCACCCTTCTCGCCAGTCGTCTGATGTACGTAACCCTCACTATGGTTGCGCAGCTCATGCTTTTGGTCACGCTCGCTCGGGCGCGCAATGGCTCCTTCAGAGCTCTCGGATGCCCGCCCCTGGAGGGCATTCTCGTCGTCGCGCCTGCTCACGCGCTCGTTCGGCCGGGCATCCGTCCCCGGCCCGACATCCGGCGGATCCTGGTCGGCTTCGGCGCGTCCTCGGCGTCCTCCTTGCTGGAAGGCGGAGAACATAGCACGAGCCTCGTCCGGAGATCGCTCGTTATGCCCGGAAAGACTGGGTCGTCCGATCTCGGACCCGGCAGGGGGCGTGGGGGCGGCGAGGGGGCCGGTGCTCTCCCGGAGCTGCGGGGCCATGTTCGCCTGGCGCACCCGGCGCGGCAGTCCCCTGTGGGTGCCCTTGGACGTGGAGGTGCGCGTCGGCAATGAAGGGGGATTCTCGGGGTCGGCCAGCGGCCTTCCCCTGTCGCCCATGCCGGAAGCGTCGATCGGGCCGGTGTCGGCGATGCTCGGCACGACGCTGAGCGAGGGGGTCGACTCGGGGGACCGCTCGTTCGGGGGGGTGAAGAACAGCGACGACTCGACGGCGGGGCCGGCGGCGAGCGCCGGAGGCTGACGCGTCATCCTGCCGGTGAGCGAGTCCCGGGCGGGCTGCGGGCCGGTCTCGGCCAGAGAGCCCGGGATGGGGCTCGGCGAGCCGTCGTCGGTCACCAGTTCCTTCGGGATGAGCGCGATGGCGGTCGTGCCCCCGTACGGCGACGCGCGCAGGACCACGCTGACGCCGTTGCGCGCGGCGAGCCGCCCGACGACGAACAGGCCGAGCCTGTCGCTGTCCGCCAGGTCGAACTCCGGGGGGTTGGTAAGCCGGTCGTTGATCGCGGCGTACTCCTGCGGGGTCAGGCCGAGACCCCGGTCCTCGATCTCGACCACGAAGCCGTTGGCCACAGAGTCGCCGCGGACCTGCACGCGCGTCTGCGGCGGAGAGAACATCGTCGCGTTCTCTATCAGCTCGGCGATGAGGTGGATGAGGTCCGCGACCGCCGTCCCGCTGAGGTAGGCGTTCGGCAGCGGAAGCACATTGACCCGGGTGTAGTCCTCCACCTCCGCCACTGCGGCGCGCACGATGTCGAGGACGGGCACCGGCTTGCGCCAGGCCCGGCCCGGGGCGGCCCCGGACAGGATGATCAGGCTCTCCGCGTGCCGGCGCATCCGGGTGGTGAGATGGTCGAGCTGGAAGAGGTCATCCAGCGCCTCGGGCTCTCTGGCGCGACGCTGCATGGCGTCGAGCAGGGTGAGCTGGCGGTGCAGCAGGCCCTGCTTACGGCGGGCGAGGTTGAGGAAGACCTGGCTGACGCCCCTGCGCAGGTTCGACTGCCCCACGGCCGCCTCCACGGCGGTGCGCTGCACGGAGCTGAACGCCTGCGCCACGTCCGCGACCTCGGCCGAGTCGCCCCCGGTGATCGGCGGGGCCTCGGTGTCGACGTCGACCTCCTCGCCCACGCGCAGCCGCTTGACGACCCCCGGGAGCCGCACGTCGGCGAGCTCGCGGGCGGAGTTGCGCAGGTCGGCCAGCTCCCGTACGAGACGACGGCCGAATCGCACCGAGATGATGATCGACGCGACGACCGCGACGAGGCCGAGCCCGCCAGCGAGCCCGATGCGGACCAGGATGCCGGTGGCGACGCTCTTGGCGCGCTCGGCGAGCGTGAGGGATGCCTTCGCGTTGACCTGGTCGAGCATGGCCGAGAGGTTGTCGATGATCGGCCGCCACCTGGCGAGCGAGCTGGGCAGGGGGCCGCCGGCGCGGGCCTTGCCGATCAGATCCTGCTCCATGCTGGTGAAGCGCTTGAAGGTCGGGGAGGCGAAGACCTCCTCGTACGGCTTGCGCAGCTCCTGGTCCAGCGAGGCCATGCCCTTGGCGTACTGGAAGCGCCGGTTGGCGGCCCATTCTGAGAAGGCGATGTACTCGGCGTCGGAGAGACCGCCCGTGATGATCGCCCCGCTGATCAGCGCGTTCTCGCGGGCGATGATCTCGTAGCCGTTGCCCATGCCCTGCATCGCCCCGGCCTGTTCGAAGATCGCCAGGTCGGGCACCGAGACCATGCGGTCGAACACGCGGAAGAGGGCGTCCATGATCCGGTTGTAGGACTGGGTGGTCTCCAGCCGGCTGGACTGCGCGGTGTCCACGTTGGCCCGGATGCTGGGCAGGTGCTGCAGTTCGTTGAGCAGGGACGTGAGCGAGACCTTCATCGCGTCGCTGAGCGAGGACTGCACTTCGGCGCCGGCGGCGCGGAATTCCGAGAGCGACTTGTCGGTGGCGTGGCGCTGGGTGGCGAGCCGGTTCTGGTCGCTGGACCGCGAGCTGAGGGTGCCGGCGGACAACGCGCGCTCGGCCTGAATCTGGAGGCCCAGATCGGTTGAGGTGACCCCGATGCCCTGGTAGACCGTGTTCGCCGTCAGGAGCGAGATGCCATCACCGATCGTGAGGTTAAGGACAAAGCCCCACAAAGCACTGAGCGACAGCAGAGGGAGGAGTAGTAAGGAAAAGATCTTGAAGCGGATGGACCGCTTTCCAGAACCCATGGTCACTCCTGCATCGCTCGGAGGCTCTAGCCGCATTTAGGGGGAAATGCGCCTCCGGAAGATCCACAGAAGGCTAGCACCGATAGGCTTCCGGCGTACTGGAGGACAGATGATTACTGTGATTACTGGGGCCAGTGCGGGCATTGGTGCCGCTGCCGCCGAGGGACTGGCCCGAGCCGGGCACGACGTGGTCCTGGTCGGTCGCTCCCGCGCCAAACTGGACGCCGTCGCCGGTCGCGTCGCGAGCGTCTCGGGCCGCCGGCCCGACGTCGCCATAGCCGATTTCACCTCGTTCGAGGACGTCACAAGGCTCGCCGCCGACCTGCTCGACCGGTACGAGCGCATCGACGTGCTCGCCAACAACGCCGGGGTCATGTCGACGAACAGGCAGCTGACGCGCGACGGCCACGAGATCATGATCCAGGTCAACCATCTGTCGCCTTTCCTGCTGACCAACCTCCTGCTCGACCGCGTCACCGCCTCCGGAGGCAGGGTGGTCACCACGTGCTCGGCCGCCGCGAGGACCGGCCGTCTCGACCCCGCCGACCTCGACCGTTCGGGCAGGCGCTGGAGCGGCTGGCTGCAGTACGGCGACACCAAGCAGGCGAACGCGCTGTTGACGGTCGCGCTGGCCAGGCGTGGTGTGGCCGCCACGTGCTTCCACCCCGGAATCATCAGGACGGGCTTCGCCCCCGACAGCCTCTACATGAAGCTCCTCATGATCATCCCCGGGGTCGCCCAGTCGCCCGAGCGTGGCGCGAGCACGCTGGTCCACCTGGCGACCTCTCACGACGGCACCAAGCACAGCGGGCGCTACTTCGTGAGGAGCGCCCCGGCGTCGGCCGGCAGGCGCATGACCGACCCCGGCCTCGCCGCCACGCTCTGGGACGCGAGCCTCGCCGTCACCGGGCTCTCCGCCGACGAGATCACCTGACCCAGCGCCGTCCGTTGGCGGGTGTTCGCCGAGGGGCCATCCGTCGTTCGCCTGGTTCCCAGGCAGTCTCGCTAGGGTTCGTGGGCTGTGACCGCCGCCACCGCCGCCCCCTCCGGCATCGCCGCAACCCCCGCCGCTCGCGATCCGTACCTGGACAACGCCAAGTTCCTGGCGATCATCCTGGTGGTGACGGGGCACCTCATCGAGGACCTCCGGGACGTGCCGGTCGCGCACGCGCTCTACTTCTACGGCTACCTGTTTCACATGCCGCTTTTCATCACCCTGAGCGGCTATTTATCACGAAATTTCACTTTCTCAGCGGGTAAGGCGAGGAAGTTGATCAGCGGCCTCGCCGTGCCGTACGTGATCTTCGAGCTGGTGTACTCCCTGCCGCGCCTCATCCTGTACGGGAAGCTGGACATCAGCCTGCTCGACCCGTACTACCTCACCTGGTTCCTCATGTCACTGTTCATGTGGCGGCTGTCGACCCCGGTGTGGCAGCAACTCCGCTGGCCGCTGGCCGTCGCGGTGATATTGTCGCTGCTCTCCGGCATGAGCGAGCTCCCCGACGAGCTGTCGATGAACCGAACGCTCGGCCTGCTGCCCTTCTACGTGCTCGGCCTGATGCTCCGCCCCGAGCACCTGGACTTCCTCAAGCGCCCCCCGGTACGGATGCTCGGCGCCTTCGTCCTGCTCACCGGCCTCGCCGCCGCGCTGGCCTTCCACACCGACATCGCGACCGAGTGGATCCGGTGGCGGCACAGCAACGACAGGATCGGTGTGGGCGACCTCGCCGGGACCCTGATCAGGCTCGGGATGCTGTCGGCCGGCGCGCTGCTGGTGGCCGCGTTCCTCGCCGTCACGCCCTCGCGCCCCACGTGGTTCTCCGGGCTCGGCACGGCCACGATGTACGCCTACCTGCTGCACGGCCTGGTGGTGAAGGTCATGGAGAGGTACGACGACGGGCTGGCCACACCGTGGGGCGTCGCCCTGGTCGCGGCCTTCGGCGTCGCGCTCGCCACCGTGCTGTGCACGCCGCCCGTGCGCCGCCTCACCCGCTGGGCCGTGGAGCCCGACACCTCGTGGGCCTTCACGATGATCCGCCGTCCTCGGTCCTCACACTGACCAGCTCCCGTACGGCCCTGTACGCGGCGCTGACGGCGGCGTCGGCGTCCGCTCCCGGCACCGAGTCGGAGTTGGCGATCGCGATGCGCCCGAAGCGCCGCCGGGCGGTGTCGGCGGGGAAGGGCCCGTCCGGGTAGAACGCGTCCCACGGCCGCGCGTACTCGGGGGCGTACCCGTGGCCCCAGCGGTTGACGGTGAGCCCCTCGATGTCGCGTGCGGGGTCGAAGCCCCAGGGGCCGAGCAGCCGGGTGAGCTGTTCCCTGACGCTGTACTCCAGCGTGCCGTACGGCGTGCCGAACAGCGCGCGGCGCCCCGCCACCGCCGCGTCCCTCGGCGCCATCCCCGGCGTGGCGGCGGTGTGGACCAGGTGGACGTTGATCGGCTCGTCCGGGCTCCTCGGGCAGCGGTAGGAGCCGACGCTGACCGGGGGGGCCAGCTCGGCGGTGACCCAGTACGCCCCGGTGAAGCGGGCGCGGCGGATCCCCGCCTCCCTGAAGGCGTGCCAGTCGCGAAGCTGCGCCGTCGCGGACACCAGCGGTAGCTTCACCGCCTGACGCAGGGCCTCCTTCTGCTCGGGCGGCAGGTCGCGGACGAGATGGGGGATCACCATGTTCCAGCAGGCCATGACCACCGCGCCCGCCCGTACGGTCCTGACCCTGTGGCCGTCGAAGTAGCCCACGGTCGCCGTCGCCGCCGTGTCGGCCGGGCCGTCGTTGCGCACGAGCACCACCGTGCTCGACAGGCGCAGCCGTACACGGTTCGCGGGACGGTCGAGGCTGCCGTAGTCGAAGGACGTGGTGGTGATCTCCTCCATCGAGGCCGCCTTCGCGAACCCGGGAACCATGCGTGCGATCATCATGCGGACCAGGGCCTGGTTGCCCTCCGGGAAGCAGTAGACGTCGGCGTCCTCGGCCGCCCAGTTCCTGGTCACCCTCGGGGAGTTGTACGCCGACGGCCTGGTGCCGTCCAGCTTCAGCCCCGCGAAGCCGGGATAGGTGAAGCGGTCCGCCCCCGCCCACGCGTCGATGGCGCCCAGCGCGTCCGAACCGTAGGCCCAGGTGGTGTTCGGCATCGTCTGGCAGAACCTCACGGCGTCGGGGTGTACGCGGCAGACGTCGCGGAGGAAGCCCGCGTACGTCAGCCCGGCCAGCCGTTCCTTCTTCTTCTCGTCCGGCAGGCCGGGAAACCAGTCGGGCGGATCGTCGAACAGCATGACCAGGTCCTTCCTGGCCTGGACCGCGATCGGCAGCTCCGCGACCCACTGCGCGGTCGTCTTGCCCGGGTTGAGCACCACGAGCTTGTCGGCCCCGAAGCTCTCCCTGTCGCAGAAGACGCCGTCGTGCATCAGCAGGCCCGGGTAGAGGTCCGGGTCGAGGCGCCCGCGCGACTCCACCCCGAGGCCGGCGAGCAGGTCCTTGCCGTCGGGCGACCACGCCGAGGGCGCGTACAACGAGCGCGAGCCGCCGTGCCCGACCAGCGGTCCGACGCGCCCCGCGGGCTGGAACTCGTTGCGGCGCGCGTGGCCGCCGACGTCGTCGTGGTTGTCCAGGACGAGCACTCGCGCGCGAGGGTCGCGCTGTGTCCAGGTGTAGGCGGCGGTGACGCCGCTGATTCCCGCGCCGACCACGACCAGGTCGTAGCTCTCCCTGGTGGGCTCCGGCGTGCCCGCCCGCTCCCAGAACCTGCCGTCGCGCAGGGCGTGGGCCACGCCGAGGGCGTCCGGCGTGTCGCCCTGGAGTCCCATGGAACGGGCGGGGAGCCTTCCCACGTGGCTCCGGCCGTGGGCGCTCCGGGCCAGGGAGCCGGCGGCGTGCCCGGCGACGGCGGCTGCGCCGTGCCGCGTGCGGGAGCCGAACGCCGCGCACGCGGCCACCGCCGCCACCCCGTCGAAGAAGTCCCTGCGGCTGATCTCACGGTCCATCCCGAGCCCGCGTCCCCGCCGTACGTCATCGGGTCCCCGCCGTACGTCATCGGGTCCCCGCCGTACGTCGTCGGGTGGGGGAGGAGGCCCGGAGTCGTTTCCCCCGGGCTCGTGTGCTCGTCTTCCCGGAAAGTCTCCGCCAAGCGGGAAATGAGCCATCATTCCGCGATCATCAGCCGGGAGGAGCGGAAAAAGGAGCGTGTCGCGGAGCGCGGGCCAACTCTTTTGGCATTTATTGCGCCGGCCGCACGCGGGACATCCTGATTGTCAGCACCGATTCGCCATTGGTGGGAACGCGATGATCACGCCGGTCGTTGGCGAGATGAAGACGAAACGCGCGCGTTCCGACATCGCGGCGAAGTGCTGTTCAGCCCTCCGCCTGCTGATGATGTAACGGGGCAAACGGAGTAACGTTCGCGTTCACGGTCGATGTACGACGACGGGGTGTTTACGGGTGGTCGGCAGGCAGGGCAGGGTCACCGGCAAGATAGGGCCGGGCCTTGTGGGTGAGGTGATGGTGCCGATACGCGGGGGCGTTGAGGCCTTCTACGCGCATCCGACGCTTCCCGACGAAGAGATCCCGGTGGGGACCATCATCGTCGTCGTCGATTATTCGCCGCCGCGCACGGTCTACGTCGCACGCGCGATCGTCTGAATCTCCTCTCCCTCACATTTTCGGAGGTCTCATGACCACCACGGAGCTGGCCCTCTGGGCCGGCGGTGTCGTCTTCCTGTTCGTCGTCGTCATCCTCGTGTTCAAAGCCGTCTGGCGGATCGCCGAGCCCAACGAGGCGTTGATCATCTCCGGCCTCGGGGCGCATACCAAGAACGAGCTGGCGGACAGCCTGGGATTCAAGATCATCACGGGCAAGGGCGCGGCCGTGCTGCCCGGGTTCCAGACGGCGCGGCGGTTGCGGCTCGACAGCCGGGCCACCAACCTCCAGGTCAACTGCGTGACCCAGCAGGGGATCCCCGTCCAGGTGCGCGGCGTGATCATATACAAGGTCGGCGACGACTTCGTCTCGATCGCCAACGCCGCCCGCCGCTTCCTCGACCAGCAGGACAGCATGAACGGCGCGATCCACGAGCTGTTCACCGGCCACCTGCGCTCGATCATCGGCAACCTGACCGTCGAGGACCTCATCCTCAACCGCGAGCGGCTGACCGGCGAGACCCGCAGCAGCGCCGCCGACGAGATGAGCAAGCTCGGCCTGGTGGTCGACTCCCTCCAGATCCAGGAGATCGACGACGAGACGGGGTACATCCTCAACCTCGGCAAGCCGCACGCCGCCAGGGTCGCCGCCTCCGCCCGCATCGCCGAGGCGCAGCGCGACCAGGAGGCCACAGAGGCCGAGCAGGTCGCCGCCGCCAAGAAGGCCGGGGCCGTCCGCGAGTCGCAGATCCAGCAGGCCGGATACCAGGCGGAGATCGACCAGGCCGCGGCCAAGTCGCGCCAGGCCGGCCCGCTGTCCGAGGCGACGGCCCGCCAGGAGGTCGTCGTCCAGGAGACCCGCGCCGCCGAGCTGGAGGCCCAGCTCGCGGAGCAGCGGCTGCAGTCCCAGGTGCGCAAGCCGGCAGACGCACGGGCGTACGAGACGGTGACGCTGTCGCAGGCCGAGCGCGACGCCCGCATCGCGCAGGCGGAGGCCGAGGCCAAGGAGACCGAGCTTCGCGCCGTCGCCCAGGCGTCCCAGGTCAAGCAGGCCGCGGCGGCGGAGGCCGAGTCCGTGCGGCTGCGCGCCGAGGCGGCCGGCGCGGCCTCCCGCGCCACGGGTGAGGGCGAGGCGGCGGCGGCGCAGGCACGCGGCCTCGCGGAGGCCGAGGCGGCGAAGGCCAAGGGTCTGGCCGAGGCGGAGGCGGCGAAGGCCAAGGGCCTGGCGGAGGCCGAGGCGATCAGGGCGCGCGCTCAGGCGCTGGCCGAGAACCAGGAGGCGGTCATCGCCCAGCAGCTCGCCGAGAACTGGCCGGCGATCGTCGAGGCCGGGTCCAAGGCGTTCGGCAACATCGACCACATGGTGGTCCTGAACGGCGCCCAGGGCGTCGAGGAGCTGCTCGCCAAGGCGCTCACGCTCGGAGGCACCGGGCTCGGTCTCGCCCGCTCGTTGCTGTCCGGCGCGACGCCGCCCAGCCTGAACGGCACCGAGCCGCTGACCGGCAAGTCCGTCGACGCGAGCTGATAGCACCGGAGTCCGCGCCCCCCGCCGGGAGGTTGGAGTCCTTCAGGGCGGGGGAAGGAACGGGCAGAAAGCGCGGTGTGCCCCCCGACGGCAACGGTGTTGATTCGCCGAGTTGGTGCGGGCGGGGGGCGAAATGGGGATCAGCGGTTTCCTGGGTCGGTGGCCGGTGCTTCGGCAGCTCACCGGCCCCGACCCGTGCGGGCTGGGCGCGGCGGTCAGGTCACGGAAGACCGACGCGCTGAGGTCCCGCGTCGCCACCGCCGACCGGGTGGTGAAGTCGGTCTGCCCCTACTGCGCCGTGGGCTGCGGGCAGGACGTCTACGTCCGCGACGAGAAGGTCGTCCAGATCGAGGGCGACCCCGACTCGCCGATCAGCCGGGGCAGGCTCTGCCCCAAGGGCTCGGCGACGCTCCAGCTCACCACCGGCCCCGGCCGCGAGCACGGCGTGCTGTACCGCAGGCCGTACGCCACCGAGTGGGAGCGGCTCGACCTCGACACCGCCATGCGGATGGTCGCCGACCGGGTGGTGCGCACCCGGCGCGAGACCTGGCAGGAGGAGTACGACGGCAGGCGCGTGGCCAGGACCATGGGCATCGCGAGCCTCGGCGGCGCCACCCTGGACAACGAGGAGAACTACCTCATCAAGAAGCTGATGACCGGGCTCGGCGTCGTGCAGGTGGAGAACCAGGCCAGGGTCTGCCACAGCTCGACGGTCACCGGTCTCGGCACCTCCTTCGGCCGGGGCGGCTCGACCACGTTCATGCAGGACCTGCAGCACGCCGACTGCGTCATCATCGAGGGCTCCAACTTCGCGGAGGCGCACCCGGTCGGCTTCCAGTGGGTGATGGAGGCCAAGCGGCGCGGCGCCACGATCATCCACGTGGACCCCCGCTTCAGCCGTACGAGCGCCATGGCCGACCTGTACGTGCCGATCCGCGCGGGCACCGACATCGCGTTCCTCGGGGCGATCGTCAACCACGTGCTGACGGAGGGCAAGGACTTCCGGGAGTACGTCCTCAACTACACCAACGCCGCGTGCATCGTCTCCGACGAGTTCCTCGACAGCGAGGACCTGGACGGCGTCTTCTCGGGATGGAACCCCGAGACGCGCACGTACGACGTCAGCACCTGGCGGTACAAGGGGCCCCCGGTGCAGGCGGTCTCGGGGCGGCGGCCGCGGCTGGACGAGTACCACATGCCCGGCAGGAGCGAGGCGCACGGATCGGGCGGCGCCCCGGTGACCCCGCGTCCCGACCGGGACGAGACGCTGACCCACCCTCGCTGCGTCTACCAGATACTCAAGCGGCACTTCGCGCGCTACACCCCGGAGGTGGTCGAGGAGACCTGCGGGATCCCGCGCGAGACCTTCCTGAAGGTCTGCGACGCGCTGACCTCGAACTCCGGGCGTGACCGCACCAGCGCCTTCGCGTACGCGGTGGGGTGGACGCAGCACACCGTCGGCACGCAGTACATACGGACGGCGAGCATCCTGCAGTTGCTGCTCGGCAACATCGGGCGGCCCGGCGGCGGCATCATGGCGCTGCGCGGCCACGCCAGCATCCAGGGCTCCAGCGACATCCCGACCCTGTACAACCTGCTGCCCGGCTACATCCCGATGCCGTACGCGCACACCGACGAGAACCTCGACACGTTCGTCGACGTCATCAGCACGCGGAAGGGCTTCTGGGCCGACGCACGGACCTACGTGGTCAGCCTGCTCAAGTCGTACTACGGGGACGCGGCCACGGCGGAGAACGACTTCTGCTTCGGGCACCTGCCCCGGCTGACCGGCTCGCACAGCACGTACGACACGGTCATGGCGCAGCTCGAAGGGGTGTGCAAGGGCTACTTCCTGTTCGGTGAGAACCCGGCCGTGGGCTCGGCGAACACCGGGCTGCAGCGGCTCGGCATGGCCAACCTCGAATGGCTGGTGGTGCGCGACTTCGCCCTCATCGAGTCGGCGACCTGGTGGAAGGACGGCCTGGAGATCCAGAGCGGCGAGCTGCGCACCGACCAGATCGCCACCGAGGTCTTCTTCTTCCCGGCGGCCTCGCACACCGAGAAGAGCGGGACGTTCACCAACACCAACCGGCTGCTCCAGTGGCACCAGGAGGCCGTCACGCCGAGCGGCGACCGCCGCAGCGACCTGTGGTTCGTCTACCACCTCGGGCGCATGATCAGGGAGCGGCTGGCGGGCTCCACCGATCCGAGCGACCGCGCGATCCTCGACCTGACCTGGGACTACCCGGTGGAGGGCGAGATCGCGGAGCCGAGCGCCGAGGCCGTGCTCCAGGAGATCAACGGGTACGGCCCGGACGGGAGCCCGCTGTCGTCCTACACCGAGCTGTGCGCCGACGGCTCCACCTCGTGCGGCTGCTGGATCTACTGCGGGGTGTTCGCCGGCGGGGTGAACCAGGCGGCCCGCCGCAAGCCCCACACCGAGCAGAGCTGGGTGTCGCACGAGTGGGGCTGGGCCTGGCCGCTCAACCGGCGCACGCTGTACAACCGCGCTTCGGCCGACCCGGAAGGCAACCCGTGGAGCCCGCGCAAGGCGTACGTCTGGTGGGACGCGGACCAGGGCCGGTGGACCGGGCACGACATCCCGGACTTCATCGAGGACCGCCCGCCCGGCTACCGGCCCTCGGACGACGCCGTGGGCACCGACGCGCTGTCGGGGATCGACCCGTTCATCATGCAGGGCGACGGCAAGGGCTGGCTGTACGCCCCGGCCGGGCTCATGGACGGCCCGCTGCCGGTGCACTACGAGCCGCAGGACACCCCCTGTGACAACCCGCTGTACCGCACGCACCGGAGCAACCCGGCGCGGGTGACGTACGACCGTCCGGGCAACCGCTACCACCCGCCGGGCAGCGAGGTCTATCCGTACGTCGTCACCACCTACCGGCTCACCGAGCACTTCACGGCGGGCGGGATGAGCCGCTGGCTGCCCTACCTCGCCGAGCTCCAGCCTGAGATGTTCTGCGAGGTCTCGCCGTCGCTCGCCGATGAACGCATGCTGGAGCACGGCGGCTGGGCCACGATCATCACCGCCCGGGGCGCGATCGAGGCCAAGGTCCTGGTGACCGACCGGATCCCCTCGCTGCGCATGAACGGCCGGGTCGTCCACCAGATCGGCCTGCCCTACCACTACGGGCCGAACGGCTGCGCCACCGGCGACCCGGCCAACGAGCTGGCGCCCATCGTGCTCGACCCGAACGCCGACATCCAGGAGGACAAGGCGTTCACCGCGGACATCCAGCCCGGACGGCGCCCGCGCGGGGCCGGGCTGCCGCGGCTGGTGGAGACGTTCCGCCGGCGGGCCGGCATCACCGAGCCCGCCCACCAGGAGGTCTGAGATGGCTGTGCGTCAGCGTGCCCACGCGCCTGGGGGCCGGAGATGACCGTGCGCCCGATCCCGGTGGCCACGAGCCTGCCGGAGGTCCAGGAGGAGACCGGCTACGCCGAGCATCCGCCTCGGATGGGGTTCTTCACCGACACCTCCGTGTGCATCGGATGCAAGGCGTGCGAGGTGGCCTGCAAGGAATGGAACCAGCTTCCGGCGGACCCGCCGTTCGAGTTCACCGGGCTGTCCTTCGACAACACCGAGCGACTGTCGGCGTCCACCTGGAGGCACGTCGCCTTCATCGAGCAGCGCAAGCCGATCAGGAAGCAGGCGGACTCCGGTGACCAGGGCACCGCCGGCCTGCGCTGGCTGATGGCGTCCGACGTGTGCAAGCACTGCACCGACGCCGCCTGCCTGGACGTCTGCCCGACGGGCTCGCTCTTCCGCACCGAGTTCGGCACCGTGGTCGTGCAGCAGGACATCTGCAACGGCTGCGGCTACTGCGTGTCCGCCTGCCCGTACGGTGTGATCGACAAGCGCGAGGACGACGGCCGGGTGTTCAAGTGCACCATGTGCTATGACCGGCTGGTCGACGACCTCACCCCCGCGTGCGCCAAGGCCTGCCCGACCGAGTCCATCCAGTACGGGCCGCTGGACGAGCTGCTGCCGCGCGCCGCCGCCCGCGTCCAGGAACTGCGGCAGGACGGTGTCGCCGACGCCCGGCTCTACGGCCACGACCCGCAGGACGGGGTGCGCGGCAACGGCGCCTTCTTCCTGCTGCTCGACGAGCCCGAGGTGTACGGCCTGCCCCCGGCCCCGAAGGACACGACGCGCGACCTCGGCTCGATGTGGCGGCACGCGGCCGTCGCCGCGCTGACCCTGGCCTGCGGCATCGCCACCGCCTTCGTCGCGGGACCCCGATGAACCGCGCATCGACGCGACAAGGAGAGTGAGATGACGACGCGAGGCCTCCTTGACGGTCAGGCGACACAGATGGCGGACGAGTACATCTCGTACTACAACCGCCCGATCCTGAAGGCGCCGACCTGGCGCGAGGTGAACATCGGCGGCTACCTCTATCTGGGCGGCCTGGCCGGGGCCTCGTCGGTGTTCGCGGCCGGGGGGCAGCTCACCGGGCGCCCCGGGCTCGCGCGGGCCGGGAAGGTCGCCGCGCTCGCCGGCATCACGATGTCGCTGGTCCTGCTGGTCGAGGATCTCGGCCGGCCGGAGCGCTTCCTCAACATGCTCAGGACCTTCAAGCCCACCTCGCCGATGAACGTCGGATCCTGGCTGCTGGCCGCGTACGCGCCACTGGCCGGAGTCAGCCTGGTCACCGACGTCACCGGACGGTGCCCCCTCGCCGGCCGGGCGGCGTGCTACGGGGCCGCGGTGATCGGCCCGGCGGTCACGACGTACACGGCCGTGCTGGTGAGCGACACCGCCGTGCCCGCCTGGCACGAGGGTTTCCGGGAGATGCCGTTCCTGTTCGCGGGCTCGGCCACGGCCACGGCGGCGGGCGCCGCCATGATCGCGGCGCCGGCGTCGGAGAACGCCCCCGCGCGCCGTGCGGCCGTCTTCGGCGCCGCGCTGGAGTTGGTCGCCGGGCGGCTGATGCGGCGCCGCATGGGCATGATCGCCGAGTCGTACGAGCGGGGACGCGCGGGCACGCTGCTGCGTGCGGGAGAGGCGCTGGCCGTGGCGGGCGCCGCCAGCGCGATGCTGGCGGGGCGGAAGCGCTCCCTCGCCGTGCTTTCCGGAGCGGCTCTCATGGCGGCGTCGGCCTGTGTCCGGCTCGGCGTGTTCTCGGCGGGTGTCGCCTCGGCCGCGGACCCCCGCTACACCGTCATCCCCCAACGCGCCCGCGTAGCCGCGGAGACGGCCGGACGTACGTGAGCGCCCCTGCAGGTGCTGGACGTGAGCGCCCGTTCAAGGCCCCGGACGTGAAAGCCCCGGGCCGTCCGTGTCGGGCGGCCCGGGGCGGGGTGGAGGCTACTTGGCGCCGGCGGCCCATTCGATCTTGTCAACGGTGTCGTTGGTGGCCGTCGGCTCTTCGAGCGAGTGCCCGGCCTTCAGAGTGCGGGTAAGCCCGGGTGCGTCGATGTTGATCAGCTTCGCCTTGTGGTCGGTGTTGTTGACCCAGGAGGAGATGTTGTTGGCCGCGCTGGGTCGTCCGGCCGTACCGCCGGCGATGGGCAGCTTGTTGAGGTCGACCGGGTGGCCGGCCCCGACGCCGTAGGCCGGACCGCCCCGGCCGTAGTCGCGGTAGAGGCACAGCGTCTTCGTGGGGCACTGCTCGCTGTCACCCAGCTTGACGACGCCAGAAGGCAGCCCCGAGTCGGCGGCGGGAATGTCGTCGACCGTGGCGGCCATGGCCGCCACGGCCGGGAGCGAGAACGCGGTCAAGGCCGCGACGGCGGCCGTCCCGAGACAGAACACGACACGATTTGTCACGATTTCTCCCCTGATATCGATGACGTCCGGTCGGCCGAGCCGGCCCTCAAGGGGATGACCCTCCAGGCGGCCTGGCCGTTCCTCATGCGTCAGCCATTAGACACGGGGAGCATCTGATTGCCCACGAACGGTGAGCGCGAGCCGTCGGATGTTTGCCGCCGCCAACACCGCAGTTGGGGAGGGGCTGAAGGAGACGCCTGTCTGTTTCGGGCAAAGGCTCGCAACTCGCCCGAGCCCCGATGACGCAAACGGCCTGGGGGCGCGGCGGCCGATGGCCGGTGAAGGCTGTAATGCGATACTCGTCAGGTGTTTCGCGATTGTGATTCATAGGTACTTCTGAAAGATTTTATTTTGTGATATAATGCAAAAATCTATATGTAGTGTCTCCTCGTGAATTCCAATGGAGAGCCGAGCCAGACCGCGCTCATGGCGGCCGCCGCGCGTGCCGCGCATCTGATCGTCGACGACGAGCCGAGGATCTTCGCCGACACCCTGGCCTACGAGCTGCTGGGAGATCGGGCCGAGGAGCTTGTCGGCTACCACCGCGCGCACGGCACGCATCTCGTCCTCGCGGGCGCCCGCGCGGCGGCGGTCACCCGGAGCCGTTACACCGAGGACCGCCTCGCCGAGGCGATACGGGGTGGCGTCGGCCAGTACGTGATCCTTGGCGCGGGCCTCGACTCGTACGCCTACCGGGGGGAGCCCGCCGCCCAGGTCCGGGTCTTCGAGGTCGACCATCCGGCCACGCAGCGCTGGAAGCGCCGCCTGCTGGAGGAAGCGGGGGTCGCGGCGCCGGGGGCCGTCACCTTCGTCCCCCTCGATTTCGAGACCGAGTCGCTGCTCGACAGTCTCGTCCTCCATGGGTTCGATCCGTCCCGCCCCGCGTTCGTGAGCTGGCTCGGCGTCACGATGTACCTCAGCCACGCGGCCATCGGGCAGACCCTCGCGGTGATCGGCGGTTTCGCGCCCGGCACCGAGCTGGTCAGCGACAGCATGCTTCCCGAGGACCTGCGGGACGAGGCGGGCCAGGCGTATGTCGAGGCCGTGACGCCGGTGTCGGCCGACGGCGGCGAACCCTGGCTGACCTTCCTCGGCCCTGAGGGTATGTCCGCCCTCCTGGAGAAGCACGGCTTCGCCGTCATCGAGCACGTCCACCAGCGCGACACGGTCGACGCCGCGCTATGGGACAGATCCGACGCTCTCCGGCCCTACGAGCTGTCGCTGCTCACCCGCGCAAGAGCGCAGCGATAGGGCCGGAGCGCTGAAGGCTCATCTCCAGAGGGCTCAGTCCTGTACCTGGCTGAGGAGTTCGTCGCGATCGAAGTCGGTCATAAGCGTGAGATTGTACAAGTGCTCGATGGCGGCTCGCCGACTTACCCGCAAGCGAGCCGCGATGGCTGTAATGCCTTCCAAGTCGGTTATCGGATCTGGTGCGTCGGCGATGGCTTGCTGAACCAACCTGGTGGGCATGAGGAACATCGCCGCGAAGGCATTCGCCCGCCGCTCTATGCTTCTGGGAGCCCACGCACCACTCGCGATGGCCAGCTTCTGTCCGCGCGATCTGTCAAAGAGCAAGTGACACAATTCATGGGCCATGCTGAATCGTTGGGCGTTACGAGAAGCAAAAAATGACGACGTGGTGTTGTGAACGATGGTCGGTCGATGATGTGGACCCACCATCGAGCAGGCGCGTATGTTCAGATCTTGCAGCTTACGAGAGACAATTGTGACGCCCAGTTGTTCGAGCAACCCCGCTACGTCCACCCAGCCGTCTGGAAAAGCATCTCCCATGTCCGCATGGATGATTTCGGCAAGCTCATATCCTTGTTCCCATGCCGGTACGGTCAGGTTGGGAAGAACATGCTCGCTCAACTCGTCAAGGGAGTTCACGGTCGCTTGCCTGGAGTATTGCTCTAGCAACACAGACGCCAGCGTGCGGACATCCTCCCTTGCCACCGTGGGTGACAGCGAGCTGAATAGCAAGGCCGCGTGACACGAACCGGCGATGACGAGCGGAGACTCCTCGACCGACAGTGCGGCTTGGGCTCCCTCGTTGTTTCCGGAACTCTTGAGGGCAGCGATGATCTCTTCCCATCGGCTGCGCATGTCGTCTTCGAGGAGACTGCCCTGGATACGCCCGGGGAGTGGAGGAAGTGTTCGAAGACCGGCCAGCCAGTTGAGTCGGCTGTCGTGCTGGCCCGGAAGCCGGAGACTCTCGATCTTCTCACGTAGTGTCGCCACTCTTTCGCTGCCCGGATTCATGCTCATCAGATGCTCCGCCGCCGCCTGCAGAACCTCGTACAGCGGGTCGGCGACCTGCTCCGGATAAAAGTAGGAAACACCAGTGGCCGCGCTATGGCGAAACCCGGTCGGCGCCCCCGATATAGG
Source organism: Sphaerisporangium sp. NPDC049002 (assembly GCF_040649355.1). NCBI lineage: Bacteria > Bacillati > Actinomycetota > Actinomycetes > Streptosporangiales > Streptosporangiaceae > Sphaerisporangium > Sphaerisporangium sp. NPDC049002. The sequence goes on from NZ_JBEZFH010000067.1 coordinate 30,464, forward strand.
CTCGTCGTCCCAGCTCACCTCGATTGAATCACGAAATCGACGGATCACTATGTTAGGGATAAGACCGCCTGAGCGCGCCGCCCGCAGGGCATGACGTTGATGCCACTCGTACCACTCTTCCTCCCATGCGACGGTCTCCGCCTCCTCTGCGAGGGCCGGAGCGTTGCGCGTCATTATCAGGGCGGTGGCGGCAGCTTCTTCGACATTGCGGTTGGGGAGCTTCTCCTCGTGAAGGAGCGCATTCCAGTGCTCGGCCAGCCACTCCAGTAGCGGGAGAAGATACCAATGAGTCCTCTGCAGCAATTCACCCTGGCTGATATGTGCGCATAGGTTCTGCCCTTCCACCCACAGTTGAAAAGAGCCCCATGATGTCGCCTCCTCCCCAGTTGCCCCCGTTCCTGAGTCGGGATCGGGCATGAAGGCGAGTCTGAAAGCGAAGATGTCCGTGTTACCGGCGAACTTTTCCCACGTAATGGTCATCGATCACGGCGCCTTCTCGCTCTACGTGCCGTTCTACGGTCGATCTTCTCAGAAGCCACCCACCGTCTCACAGGCCGCAAAGCCGCAGCGCTTCATGCCTTGCCCATGCCAGAGTCAATCGCGGCCGTTCAACATCGTGTCATCTGGAGGCGGCTACGCGCTGGAAACTCTGGATGCTGCGGTCCTCAGTGCTCTCCGTGTCGCTGGGGGCGATGGCGTGATCGGTGTGGTCCAACGGCCGGCTCGCGTCAGGAAGGTCGAACAAGTGTGGCAGGTCGATGCGGACGCGCACGTCTCGCGCCACCCGGCCAGCGGCATCGCCGGGAACAACTCCATGCCACCATCGTGTCCCCGTAGATCACGCTCGGGAGGGCGGGTACGAGCCTGAGCCGGCGAAGGGCCCGGCGTTCCCTGGGTCCTTCGCCGGCTCGCTCGTCGCGGGTCGTCAGAAACTTCCCACAGGCCCGAGAGTGCTCGCGAGCTCGCAGGGGTTGCCGAACGTGCTTATCGACAACAGGAAGTGGTCGTCCCAGACGCCGACCGACGACACCGTCACCGGTTCGTAGATCGTCGGGCAGACCTGTCCGTTCGTACTCTTCAGCTTCTGCACATCGCCGTCCACACGGGCCAGCACGGCACAGGCCTCGCGTGGTCTCGGGTGCGTTCCGCCTCCCTTGGGCGCACACTGCAACACCACGGCCCGGGAGGGGGGTACGAGGACCGGCCCCTGGCCGACCACCAGCACCAGCGCCTTGGCCGAAGCGATCACCTCCGACGCGCCGGACGCGGCGGCGGAGGCACTCGGCGGCGGCTGGCCGGCCGAGGCGGCATTCGCCGCTTGCTGACCGAATCCCGTGACCGCGACGAGGATCACAGCGATGCTGGCCACACCTCCCCAGAAACCTCTCATGCGTATTCCCCCTGGTCATGTTGTGGCGACGGTCACATTCTTGATCGCGGAGATCTGCTGGTCAAAGATCTGGCCCTAGGGGCACGAGCCAACGTCTCGCCTGGTCAGGGCCAACTCCTGGCCCGCTGTCGAGGAGGTCGTCCCGCGTAGGAGCAGATGGGCTACAGCCCCGCGGAGTACAGCAGCCTGTTGTTCGTGCCGCTCGGCACGCCCCTCAGGACGTTCGGAGTGGTCGCGCTGACGAGCCAGGTGAGGACGGTGGACGTGGCGTAGTCGCCGTAGGCCGCCTTGAACAGCGCGCCGACCCCGGTGGCGTAGGGAGCGGCGAAGGAGGTTCCGCTGCCCGAGGTGCTGCCGCCGCCCCGCTTGGCCGAGGTGATGTTCACCCCCGGAGCGATCATGTCGACGCAGGGGCCGGTGTTGCTGAACGAGGCGAAGGCGTCGGTGATGTCGGAGGCTCCGAGCGTCAGCACCCGGGGGGCGCTGGCCGGGGAGACCTCACACGCGTTGGCGGAGCTGTTTCCGGCGGCCACGCTGACGAATACCCCGGAGTCGGCCAGCGCGGTGGCCGCGGCGTTGGCAGCGTCGGACTTCGACCCTCCGAGAGAGGCGTTGGCGACGGCGGGTTTGTGCGCGTTGGCGGCGACCCAGTCGAACCCGGCGATGATCCCGGAGAACGCGCCGCTGCCGTCGCAGCCGAGGACACGGACCGGAACCAGTTTGACGGCGTGGACCACGCCCCAGGTGGTGCCACCGACGATGCCGGCCGTCATCGTGCCGTGGCCCAGGCAGTCGCTGGTGCCGTACCCGTCGTCGATGGCGGTGTAGCCGCGCAGGAGGCGGCCGCTGAACTCGGTGTTGGTCGGGTCGATGCCGCTGTCGATCATGTAGGCGGTCACCCCCGCACCGGTGTGCCGGGAATTGAACTGGCCATTGAGCGGGAGGCGTCGCTGGTCGATGCGATCGAGCCCCCACGAGGTGGTGGGCCCCGCCGGCGGAACGCGCGTCACCGGTCCGGCCGGGCGTGGCGGCGAGTCGAAGGCGTAGGCCAGGGCATCCTGTTCGATCGCCGCGACGGAGGGTTGGAACCGCAACCGGTTGAGCTGCGCGGGCGTCAGCCTGGCGGCGAAGCCGTTGAACACATGCTTGTAGGTC
>NZ_JBEZFH010000068.1:0-33003 GCF_040649355.1 Sphaerisporangium sp. NPDC049002
AGCGGATCAGCCTGACCTCTGTGGACAACCTGGCGCAGGCCTGCCTACTCGCCGCCGCGGGCCCGGTGGAGACGGGCGTCTTCAACGTGACGGACACGGATGTGCCGGGCGGCGGCGTGGCTGACGGCGGTGCCCACCATGCCCCACCGGCTCCACCCGAACAGCAGGTCGAGGACGCGGTAGAGCGCGCGCGTCAGCGGATCCCACATGCTGTGCACGGTGACCACGACCGGCAGGCCCGCGCGGACGGCGGCGCGCACCCCCATCCAGGCGAACGGCGACACCGCCCCGGTGTGGACGTGCACGACGTCAGGGCGCCGAGAGGTCATCAGCCGCAGCAGGTGCCGGCCTCCCCGAGGGTGGATCGGCAGGTCGAAGGGCATGCGGGCGACGACGCGGTGGACCCCGGGGATGCGCTCACCAGGGGTCGCTGTGGCCACCTCGACCTCGTGACCCGCCTCGGACTGCGACCGCACCAGATCGGCCACCTGCACCTCGATGCCCCCGAGCCGTGGCAGGTAACAGTCGCTGACGTGAAGGATCCGCACCCCGCCAGCCTGGCAGAGCCCGCGACCCGCATCAAACGGGACCACCTCACCCGCGCCACGGGTTCTTGAACGGTTCAGGAAGGCTTCTCGAACCCCTCCCGGGGAGGCGCCTGGGGCTCGGGCATTCCGTACGTGGAATCATGGCCGCGTGGCACGTACCGCGGTCTTCTTCCACGCCCATCCTGATGACGAAGCGCTGCTGACCGCCGGGACCATGGCGATGCTGGCGTCCGAGGGCCATCGGGTCGTCCTCGTCGTGGCGACCGCCGGCGAGCGCGGCCTCGCCGACCTGCCCCACGGCGACGAGCTCGCCGAGGCGCGCACCGCCGAGCTGTACGAGTCGGCCGCCGCCCTCGGCGTCGCCCGCGTGGTCCTGCTCGGCTACGGCGACTCGGGGCTCGGGGAGGGCGAGGGCGGCGTCGGCGACGAGCGCGCCGAGAACGCCTTCATCGACGCCGACATCGAGGAGGCCGCCCAGCGGCTCGCGGCGGTGCTCAAGGAGGAGAGCGCCGACCTGCTGACGATCTACGACCCGGCCGGGGGGTACGGCCATCCGGACCACGTGCAGGTCTACCGGGTGGGGCAGCGCGCGGCGGACATCGCGGGCACGCCCATCCTGCTGGAGGCCACGGTCAACCGCGACCCCCTGCTGAAGGGCCTGCGACTGGCCCAGCGCTTCTACCGGTTCCCCCCGGAGTTCGACGTGCGGTCCTTCGAGCGGGCCTACTCCCCCGGCGAGGACATCACCCACCGCGTCAACGTCCGCAGGTTCGCCAAGGTCAAGCGCGCCAGCATGGCCGCCCACGCCTCCCAGGCGACGGGCGGCGACACCGACCGCACGCTCGCGGTCATGCTCAGGATCCCCGGGCCGCTGTACCGCCTGATCTTCGGCACCGAGTGGTACGTCCGCCGTGACCTGCCCCCGGGCACCCGCCGGTCGCATCCCTTCGACGACCTTCCCGAGCAGACCGGGTAGGGGATGATCTCCTCCTGGAGGATGAGATCCGCCCGTCGGCCTCCGGGCAGACTGATCGGGGCCGATCCGGCGCGCGGAGAACATGCGCGCGGACAGTGATAGGGGGCATCGCGATGAGGAACAAGTGGGTTCAGGCCGGCCTTTCCGTGGCCTCCCTGGTCCTGGCCGTCCTGCTCGTGGTGTACCTGCCGCAGATCGTGCACACGCTCACCGGGGCCGAGGTCAGCTGGAGCCAGATCGGCGCGCACTTCCGCTCGCTGAGCTGGACGATGATCCTTTTGATGAGCGCCCTGTGGTTCGCGAGCCTGTGGGCCTACATGTACGTGATGACCTCGGCCCTGCCCGGGCTCACCCACGTGCAGGCGCTGACACTGAACGCCGCCGGGAGCGCGGTCAGCAACCTGCTGCCCTTCGGCGGCGCGGCCGGTGTGGCGGTGACCTTCGCGATGACCAAGGGCTGGGGGTTCGCCGCCCGCTCCGTCGTGGTGTACACGCTGGTGACCGGCATCTGGAACACCTTGTTCCGGTTCATCCTGCCCGCGGTCGGCATCATCGCGCTGCTCCTCGCCGGGCGCATCCCCGACTCCAGGGTCACCAGCGCGGCGTGGGGCGGCGCGGTCTCCATCCTCGTCCTGGTCGCCGTGGTGGCCGCCGCGCTCTACTGGGAACGGGCCGCCGGCCTGCTCGGCCGCGTCCTCGACGGGCTGCTCGGCGTGCTGCCCCGCAGGATCCGCCCGGCCGAGCACTACGCCTCGGAGGCGATCCACCGGGTGCGCGCCGAGATCACCGAGATCGTGCGCAAGCGCTGGCGCGGCCTGTCCTTCGGCATGGTGGCCTTCCTGACCCTCCAGTGCCTGATCATGGCGTGCTGCCTGGTCGCCACCGGGTCCTATCCCGGCCCCGCCGAGACCGTCGCGGTGTTCGCCATCAGCCGCGTGCTCACCAGCGCGCTGATCACCCCGAGTGGCGCGGGGATCATGGAGGGCGGCACCGCCTCGCTGCTGATCGCCTTCGGCCAGCCCCCGGGCGCCGCGACCGCCGCCGCCATCCTGTTCGGCTTCTGGACCTACACCATCGAGATCCCGTGGGGCGGTCTCGCCCTCGGCGCCTGGTCCCTGCTGCGGCGGCGCGGCGCCTCGAACGACCACCGCTCGCCGGAGCCCGCCTCCCGCGCCTGAGGCGTCAACGCGGGCCCTCCGGTACCTGTAGCCTCGTGACACCCACGTAAGGAAGGCGGGCCTTGGCGAATACCTTGTGCGTGCTCGACGGGCCCGCATAGCGTGGCGGCTGACATGGTGACGTTCCGCGTTCTTGGACCGGTCGAGGCGTACGGCGACGACGGCGAGGTCGACCTCGGCGGCCTACGGCAACGGGCCGTGCTCGCGCGATTACTCGTCGCGCGTGGACAGGTCGTGCCCGTCGACACGCTGCTGTTCGACCTGTGGACCGACGAGGGCGCCAAGGGCGCCCAGTCGGGGCTCCAGGTCTACATCTCCCGCCTGCGCCGTGTGCTCGAACCCGGCAGGCCGCGCGGCGGTCCCAACCGGCTGCTCGTCACCGTCGCCTCCGGGTACGCCCTGCGCACCGCGCCCGAGCAGGTCGACGCCCTGCGCTTCGAGGCCATGGTCAGGGCCGCGGGCAAGTACCTCGACAACGACGACCCCGAGCCCGCGCGCACCGGCCTTGAGACGGCGCTCGGGCTCTGGCGCGGCACCCCGTACTCCGACTTCGCCGAGCAGCAGTGGGCCGAGGCCGAGGTCAGCCGGCTCGCCGAGCTGCGGCTGGTGGCCCGCGAGCGGCACGCCGACGCGGGGCTGCGCTTCGGCCTGCACGCCGAGACCGTGCCCGACCTTGAGGCCCTGACAGGCGAGAACCCCCTGCGGGAGGAGGGCTGGCGGCTGCTGGCCCTCGGCCTCTACCGCTGCGGCAGGCAGGGCGACGCCCTCGCCGCCCTGCGCCGGGCCCGCATGACGCTGGCCGACGAGCTCGGCATCGACCCGGGCCCCGCACTGCGCAAGATGGAGTCGGACATCCTCTCCCAGGACCCGGCCCTTGAGCTCACGCTCCCCCAGCGCCCCCGCTTCGAGGTCGCCGGCACCTGGCCGCCGCGTCCCGAGAGCCCGGCCGCCGACCTGCCCCCGCTGTCGCCGGAGCCGTTCGTCGGCCGCGACGCCGAGCTGGCCCGGCTGACCGGCGCCGCGCCGCACGCCCTCGCCGGGCGCTTCACCGCGGCCGTGGTCGGCGGCGACCCGGGCGCGGGCAAGACCACCCTGGTACGGCAGCTCGGGCTGGAGCTTTCCCGGCAGGGCTGGATCACCGCGTCCGGCGGCTGTCCCGACAGCAGCGCCACCCCGCCCGGCTGGGCCTGGGTGGAGGTCCTGCGCATGCTCGTCGCCGTCCGGGGGGCGGGTGAGTACGGCTCGCTGCTGGCGCCGTTGCTGGACGACGCCGCCCCCGCCGACGAGGACGACCAGGCGTCGGGCGGCTTCCGCCTGCACCGCGCGGTCGGCGGCTACATCGCGGGCATCGCCCGCGAGGCTCCCGTCCTGCTCACGCTTGAGGATCTTCACTGGGCCGACGACCAGACCCTCGCCCTGCTCCGCGCCCTGCCCAGCCTGCTGGCGACGAGCCGGGTGCTCCTGGTCGTGACCTGCCGTGACGGCGAGCTCAACGACCAGCAGTCCGACGTGCTCGCGGCGCTCGCCCGGCTCGGCCCCGTGCGGGTCGGGCTTGAGGGGCTCGACGAGGACGCGGTGGCGGAGCTCGTACGGGCCACCTGCGTCCGCGAGGTCGACGAGGACGCGGTCAGCAGGATCATCGAGCGCACGGGCGGCAACCCGTTCTTCGTCCGCGAGACGGTGCGGCTGCTCGACTCCGAGGCCACCGGCGACCGTGCCACCGCCGCGGAGGTCATCTCGGAGGTGCCGTCGGGCGTGCGCGACGTGCTGCGCCGCCGGATCACCCGGCTTCCCGTGACCGCCCAGCAGATCCTTCTGCAGGCGGCGGTGATCGGCCGCGACGTCGACATCGACGTGCTGGTGGACGTCTCGGGCGACGAGGACGCCGTGGTCGACGCCGTGGAGGCCGGGCTGCTCGCGGGTCTGGTCACCGAGCCGGGGCCGGGGATGCTCCGCTTCGACCACGACCTGGTCCGCGACACGCTGTACTCCGACGCCTCGCGGCTGCGCAGGTCGCGCCTGCACGCCGCGGTCGCGTCGGTCATCGAGAGCCGGTCGGCGTCCGACGTCGCGGCGCTCGCCCACCACTACGACTCCGCGGGCACGGTGGAGACCGCCGCGAAGGCCGTCCACTACGCGGGCCTGGCCGCCGAGCAGGCGGAGCGGCGGTTCGCCCACCGGGAGGCGGCGACGCTGTGGGAGCGCGCCATCACCGCCTTCGACCGGGCCCACCCCCTCGGAGGGCCGCCCAAGGAGCGGCTGCTGCTGCAGCTCCGGCTGATCAAGGCGCTCGCGCTCTGCGGCGACATGGCGGCCGCCCGTGCCCGCCGCCGCGAGGCGATGGACGCCGCGCTGCCGCTGGGCGACCTGGAGATGACCGCGCGCATCGCCGCGTCGGTGGCCGTGCCTTACAAGGGCATCGCCCGCGACCTCACCCGCACGGCGTGGGAGATCGTCGACGTCACCGAGCGGGCGCTGATCGAGCTGCCGCCGGGCGAGCAGTCGCTGCGCGCCAGCCTGCTCGCGACCCTGGCCCTGGAGCTGGAGGGCTCCGCCACCGGCCGTGGGTACGAAGCGTCGCTGGAGGCCGAGGAGCTGGCGCGGCAGAGCGGCGACCCCGCCCTGCTCGCGGTCGCGCTGAGCGGGCGGCTGCGCCAGTCGTACGTCATCACGGTCGTCGACGAGCGCGAGGCCATCGGCCGCGAGCTGCTGGAGGTCGGGGCCGCCTCCGGGCAGATCGCCGTGCAGGCGCTGGCCCACCTGGTGCTCATGGAGTGCGCGGCGGCGCGCGGCGACTTCGCCGAGGCCGACGCCCAGATCCGCGCGGCCGAGCGGCTCGCCAGGCGGTACGACCTGCCGGCGCCGTCGGCGGTGGGCGCCTGGTACGCCGGCATGCGCATGATGATCACGGGCGACTACGCCGGGGCCGAGCGCACGTACCGGAACGCGGCGCGGCTCACCGCGCGGGCGGGGATGCTCGAAGGACGCCAGGACCTCCCGCTGATCACCACGTTCTGCCTGCGCCTGGTCGACGGCAAGGCCGCCGACATGGTCGAGTCGCTGGAGGAGGCGCACCGGCGCGGCGCCAAGTGGACCCTCGACGCCTACGCCGTCGCGCTCGCCTCCGCCGGCCATATCAAGGACGCGCGCGCGATCGCGGCCACCAGGACGCCCGTCCGCCCGGACTTCCTCTACGAGCTGGCCATGACGTGGCGGGCGCTGGCGGGCATGCTCCTCGGTGACCGCGACCGGATGCAGGACGCCTTCTCCACGCTCGGGCCGTTCTCCGACCGCATCGCGGGAGCGGGAACCGGCGTGGTGGCCCTGTGGCCGGTGGCGCAGACGCTCGGCGACCTCGCCATGCACCTGGGGCAGCCCGAGGAGGGACGCAGGCACTACGAGAAGGCGCTGGCGGTGGCCGAGCGGGTGGGCATCCCCCGGTGGGTCACGGCGGCGCGGCGGGCCCTCGACAGTGTGTGATCCGCGCCGCCGGTCAGCTGATCCGGAAGGTCTCGCTTGAGCGGCTGACCTGCGGCTTCGGCGGCCGGTTCGGGAGCCCGCGCCTCAGCAGCTGATCTGGAACTTCTCGCTGACGATGACGCCCTTGCCCGACACCGTGAGCTCGACGCGGTACCAGCCGGGGTTGTTCACGACGCGGGGATGCCATTCGACGGTGCGCTGCGCGCCCATGAAGCCGGCGGTCTCCGAGTAGAGGTAGGTCTTCCAGGCGTGCGCGCGGGAGCTCCAGCGGAGCAGGCGCCAGTCGTAGTCCACGGGGTCTCCCGAGGGACCGGGGTCGATCACGCTCTGCGCGTGGTAGGTCCGCTCACAGGACGCGCCGGCGTCACCGGCTCCCACCGTCACCATGCCCGCTTCGGGGACGCGCCTGGCCTCGATCGGCAGCGACTGCGCCGAGAGGACCACGGTCCTGACGTGCGTGCCGCTTTCCGCGGCGTGCTCCGGGCCGGTGGTTCCTTGGGAGACTCCGAAATAGGCGCCGCAGACGGCGAGCGTGGCGACCAGCAGCTTGAACACGGTGGCCGTACCGCCTGCCATGATCGGTACCAGATCGCCTACCGGCTTCAGGCCCTTTCGCGCTCCCATGGCCCTCCCCTTTCGTTCACCCTCAGATGTACGACGGGGCGGTTGCTCCCTACTTGCTGTCTGGTTGCAGTCATTCTTCATGTCCACAATGGCCGACATGGGATCATAACCGGATGCGTATGGTGACGATCTCTCTTCTGGCGGCGGTTCTGGCGATCCTCGGCCTGGGCGACCCGGCGCTCGCCCGGACCGCTCCACGGGTCACCGCGAAGGAGTTCTACCTGGTCGACGCCACGACGGGAACGGTCCAGTTCGCCAAGCGCGAGACGCGCCGCGTGCCCGTGGCCAGCCTGACGAAGATCATGACGGCGTACGTCGTGCGCCGCGTGGCGTCGCTGGACGACGTCGTCACGATCACCAGGGCCGACGTACGGCACGCGGCGGCGAACGACGGCACCCACGCGGGCCTCAAGGCCGGGGAACGGCTCACCGTGCGGGAACTGCTCTACGGCGTGCTGCTGCCGTCGGGGGCCGACGCCTCCAACGCCCTGGCACGGCGGTACGGGCCGGGCGTGAAGCGTTTCGTCGCCAGGATGAACCAGGCGGCACGGTCCCTCGGCCTGCGCGACACGCTGTACACCAACCCCGACGGGCTCCCCCAGACCGGCGGCGACCACTCGACCGCGAAGGACCAGGTCACTCTGGCCCAGGCGGTGCTGAAGGACCCGATCATCGCGACGATCGTCCGGACCGAGAGGCACGCGGTGAGCAAGACGGCCGTACACCGCGCCCACATCTGGCGCAACACCAACAGGCTGCTGCCCAGCGAGGCACAGGGTCTGAAGACGGGCTACACCAAGGCGGCCGGCTACTGCCTGATGTTCGCGTCGGTGATCGGCGGGCACACCATGGTCGGCGTGCTCCTCGGCGACACCGGTGACGCCGCCCGCTACCGCACAGCCCGCAGGCTGCTCGACGCGACCGCCGCGGCCACCGCCGTCTGAGGGAGTTGTCCCAACGGCGAGAGGAGGTGGACGGGTGGAACCGGACGGCGTGCTGGAACCCCCAAGCCTCGTCGAGCTCTCGATGCGGCGCATCCGCCACGAGATTCTCAGCGGCGCCCTCGCACCCGGGGAGCGCCTGATCGAGGAGCAGCTCACCCAGCGGTTCGGCACCAGCAGGGCACCGCTGCGCGAGGCGCTGCGTACTCCACAGGTCCGTGACGGTCCGCGGCCGTCACCGGACTGGACGACCCCGGCCGGTCCGTCCGCGACCTCCTTGACACGGCCTACGGTGAGTGTCATGGACGCGTCAGCAGGTCAACAGTTGCCATGGCATGACCGCCCTCGACGATGTTAGCGTTTTGCCACGATGAGAGCATCGGTCATGAAATGGGGTGCGCGATGAGTCAGCTGATGCCGCTGATCCCCCTCATAGCGATCACGCCGCTCCTCGCCTTCTGGGTATGGATGGTGCGCGATATGGCGGCAAATCCAACCTTGCACCCGCAGGCGCGGTACACCTGGATGGCGATACTCCTTTTCCTGAATATTTTCGGCGCGGGCCTCTACTACGCCACCGAATACCGGAAAAAGTAACCAGCCGGGTCAGCGCATGAGGCTGTGGCAGGCGATCGCCGCCGCGGCGACCACGTTGAGGGAGTCGACGCCGAGGCCCATGGCCGCCGGGCTCATGGCGATGCACACGGCGTGATCGGCCTCGTGGAGCCACCGCGAGGACAGCCCGTCGCCCTCGGACCCGAGCATGAGCGCCACCCGCTCCCTCATGGAGACCTTCTCGATGGGAACCGCCGACTGGTCGGGCGTCAGGGCCAGGCTCTGGAACCCGAGGGCCCGCAGCTCGGCCAGCCCGTCGTACCAGTTGGCCATGCGCGCGTACGGCACGGCGAACACTGCGCCCATCGAGACCTTGACCGATCTCCGGTACAACGGGTCGGCGCACCGGGGCGAGAGGATCACGGCCTCGACGCCCAGGGCCGCCGCGCACCTGAAGATCGCCCCGACGTTGCCGTGGTCCACCAGGTCTTCCAGGACGAGGATCCGGCGGGGCGCCCCCCGCTCCAGCAGGGTCCTCACCGAGGGAAGCTCCAGCCGCGCCATGGACGCCAGGGCGCCCCGGTGGACGGCGAAGCCGGCGATGCCCTCCATCACCTCGTCGGAGACCAGGTAGACGCGCGCGCCGCCCAGCACGTCCGCGAGGCCGGGGAGCCAGCGGCGCGTCGTCAGCACCGACCTGACGGGGTATCCGGTCGCGATGGCCCGCCGGATGACCTTCTCGCCCTCCGCGACGAACAGGCCGCGTTCGGCCTCCAGGCTCTTGCGCAGCTCGACGTCGCGAAGCCGCACGTAGTCGGCCAGCCGGGGGTCGGTGGCGTCGGAAAGGGGGATGAGCTCAGGCACGAGACAAGCGTATGACCCGTCTGAGCTGCCAGAGCAGCGCGTACACGGTCAGCACCGCGCAGAACCCCACGATCAGGCCGACCCCGGTCTTGGTGATGATCCCGGCCCAGCCGAAAACGGGGTTGGGCGGGTCGACGAAGCTCCAGGCCGCGGCGGCGCAGCACGCGCCCGCGCCCGTACAGGCCAGGACGCCCCAGCGCACCGGGCCCGGGAGTGCGAGCCGGGCCGGCGGCCTGCCCGCGGAGGGGCGCAGCGCGCGGAGCAGCCACCAGCCGACCAGGGCCAGGCCCGCCGCCGACGAGCCGTACTGCATGAGCCGGTAGCCGTTCACGAATCCCGCCACCGGGGCCGTCAGCCACGCCCACCCCCAGAACCGCGCGCCCCACTCGTGGGTGAAGGAGTCCCAGAAGACGTGGGTGGCAGCGCCCACGGCGGCGCCGAGCGCGATGGCGGGGAACCTGCGCCAGCCGGGTCCGGGCAGGGAGGCGATCCGGGCGGCGAGCGGCTGTGGCAGCAGCGCGGTCAGCGGGTCGCGGAACACGAACTGCAGCAGCGCCAGCAGCACGAACACCGCCACCACGTCGTCGGTGACCACTCCGACGGGCGAGTGCCACCGGGTGTAGGCGTCGAGGTAGGGCAGGAACGTCGGCAGGTCGGGCACCATCGCGCCCACACCGAGCGCCCAGGGGTCGAGCACCCTCCGCACCCGGGCCGAGGAAATGAGCGGGATCACCGCCGCGACGTGGCTCGGGGTGAACGGCAAGGGCACTCCTTGATACGGGCCCGCGTGCCCGTCCACAGCTTTACGCGGACGAGGACGTGACGCAATCTGTAACGGGTAGGCTACTCACCGCTGTCAGGGCCAGGTTCGATCGATCAGGGGGCCATCGTGCCAGATCAGGGTACGTACACGCGCCCGGCGGCCCCGTCGGCGACCTGGGTGCGTGACGCGCGCCTGGCCAGGAGCCTGTCTCTCGCGACGCTGGTGTGGCTCGGGGCCGAGAGTTCGCTCGGCCTGGTGGCGGGCCTGTCGGCGCATTCGGTGGCCCTGATCGGCTGGGGCTGGTCGTCGCTCGTGGAGGCGCTGGCCAGCCTGATCGTCATCTGGCGCTTCACCGGCCGCCGGCTCCACTCCGCCACGGCGGAGCACCGGGCGCAGAAGGCCGTGGCGGTCAGCTTCTGGCTGCTCGCGCCCTATTTGGTGCTCCACGTCGCCTACGACCTCGGGTCGGGTCAGCGATCGGCGCCCACGGTGCTGGGGGTCGTCGTCACCACGATCAGCCTGGTGAGCATGCCCCTGCTCGGGGTCGCCAAGCGCAGGCTCGGCGCCCGCCTCGGCTCGGTGGCCACGACCGGCGAGGGCACCCAGAACCTGTTGTGCGCCCTGCTCGCCGGGGGCGTGCTGGCGGGGCTGACCGCCACCTCGCTCGGCTGGTGGTGGCTCGATCCTGCGGTCGCGCTCCTGCTGGCGGCCGTGGCCGTCCGCGAGGGCCGCAGCGCCTGGCGCGGCCACTCCTGCCGCCACCACTGAAGGATCACCACGGCGAGTTGCAGACCCTGAGCCCGCAGCGCGCCCGCCACGCGGGGCGCGGTGCCGGGGTCCGCCAGCACGCGGCACACGCGCCCGGCGATGACGACCTCGCGTACGCAGTCCGACTCCCTGAGCGCCCGCCTGATCTCCTCGGGGCATCCGCGCCCGTGCAACTCGATGAGCAACAGGTCCGGACGCCTCCCGCTCAGGACACCCGCGCCGCCCACGTCCACCCCCGCCGCCACCCCCTGCCGACCGCGTACGGCCCCCTCGATTCCCGGCCGAAGCGCCGAATCACGAACACAGAAACACCGAAATGTCGCGAAGTATTTAGTCACGATACATCGCGTCAAACAAGTGTCAAGATGCATCGCGAGCGGGCCACGTAATCAGAAGTTACCCGCACGTACCGTAATCACTGCACCAAATGATCGGTTTTACCCCCATCCGGCTTGACGCTATGGTTCCGTAGGCATTAGCCAGGGATCTCCCTATATGGTCACTCCAGAGCGCGCCACGTTCGGGAAAAGATCGACACTTTAAGAGGACACCGTGGGCGGACGCCACCGCACAGACGAGCTTGAGGGCGGCTACAACCCTTACCACGAGCCGTCGGCCCGCCGTCGCGCGGGCCGGGGCAAGGTGCTGGTGCCGCTGGCGGGCGCCGTGGCGCTCGCCGTCCTGCTGGGCGTCGCGGCATACGTGATCATGAGCCGCGACAGGACCTGCGGCGACAAGGTCGCGCTCCAGGTCGTGGTCTCCCCCGACATCGAGCCGGCCATCAGCAAGATCGCGGCCGGCTTCTCCAAGAACACCGCCCCCGTGAACGGCAAGTGCTTCGCGGTCGCGGTCAAGGAGAGCGACCCGGCCGGCGTCACCAACGCCATCGCCGGGTCGGGCGCGAGCGCCGGCAAGTTCGACGGCGACATCTGGATCCCGGACTCCAGCCTGTGGGTCGCCAAGCTGCGCTCCACGCCCAAGGGGTCGGGGATCACGGCGCCCGTGGGCTCGGTGGCCCGCTCGCCCGTGGTGCTGGCGGTTCCGAAGCCGGCCGTCGAGAAGCTGCGGAGCGCCTTCGGCGAGCCGAGCTGGAGCGGCCTGATGTCCGCCGCCAACGCCGCCAACCCGGACGGCCTGGCGAGCAAGATCCGCGTCCTCCCGCTCGACCCGACCCTCAACGCCGCCGGCCTGAGCGCCCTGCTCGCCGGGTCCGGCGTCCTCCAGGCGTCGGGCGCCGGCGAGGACCAGCTCGTGGGCGTCCTGCGGCAGCTCTCGGAGAACGCCGTGAACAGCCCGGCGAACATGTTCGCCACCATGGCGAAGCAGTCGTCCCGCGTCCCGATCGGCATCGCCTCCGAGCAGGGCATCTGGGCGTTCAACGCCAAGTCCAAGCCGGGCGAGATCGTCGCGCTCTACCCGGCCGAGGGCACGATCAGCCTCGACTACCCGATCGTGGTGACCGCCAAGGACCAGGCCACCCGCGACGCGGCCAAGAGCTTCGCCACCGCGCTCTCCGGCGCCGAGGCCAAGAAGACCATCCGCCAGTACGGCTTCCGCACGCCGGACGGCAAGGGCGGAAGCGCCATCAGCCAGGCGAACGGGCTCAACCCGGTGGCACCGCCCGCCATCAAGATCCCGGAAGCGGCCTCGGTCACCAAGCTCTCGCAGGCGTGGTCCCGCCTCAAGCTGGGCGGCCGGCTCCTCGCCCTGCTGGACATCTCCGGCACCATGGCGCTACCGGCCGTCGGCGCCCCCGTCGACCGCATGAAGCTGATCGCGCAGACCGCGATCGAGGGCCTGAAGCTCTTCCCGGACAAGACCGAGATCGGCACCTGGGTCTTCTCCACCAACCTGAACGGCAAGGGCGTCGACTACCGCGAGGCCGTGCCCGTCGGACCCATCGGCGCCAAGATCAACGGCGTGACCCGCCGGGACGTCATCGGCCAGTCCCTCGCCCAGATCAAGGCGAAGGCCACCGGGGACACCGGCCTGAACGACACGCTCGCCGCCGCCTACGACAAGATGAAGGCCGAGTACGAGGCCGACAAGATCAATACGATCCTGGTCTTCACCGACGGCGTGGGCAACGACGATCCCGAAGGCGGCATCTCCAACGCCGCGATCCTCAAGAAGCTCCGCACGGAGTTCGACGAGACCCAGCCGATCAGCGTCATCATCGTCGCCCTCGGCGCCAACGACGTGGCCGGTCGCCGGCAGATGCAGGCGATCGCCAAGGCCACGCAGGGCCAGGCCTTCTTCCCGAACAACGCCCTGGAGATACGCAAGGTCTTCCTGGAGGGGATCTCCCGCCGCCTCTGCGCCCCGAACTGCAATGGCAGCACCTCCCAGCAGTAGACGCGCCCCGCGCGCGAGCGCCCGATCCCTGCCCCTCACGGGCCCGGGGTCGGGCGCTTTTTCTTCACCCCCCGGATTCCCCGGCCCGCGAATCCGCCGGCGATTCCGCCACCGGATCCGCCGGTGAATCCGCCACCGGATCCGCCCGTTGTGGCCGCCGGATTTATCACCGAATCAGCCGCCGAATCCGTCATTGGATCACGGTGTTCCATCGCGGCGTTCCATCGCGATGTGTCACCGTGGACGCCTGCCCGCGTCACCGATCATCACCTCAGATATTTCTCTAGGAAACACCTGTTTCAGAAGTCCCATGCGACCCTATTTTCCCAGCTCATATCCGATGATTATCAAGCAATCCCGGGTGAACCGGGCGAGGGGAACGGACGTCCTACGCGTGTGGGGCCTGGAGCGGGCAGGGGAAATTCTCGCGAGCGAGCGCGACCAAATGCCAGGTACCCGTCCTGCGGGGAGGAAGATTCGTGCCCGGATGGCCGAGCGTCGGCCGTGCCGACGACCAGCGATTGTTGGAGGCCCTGCGCCGAGCGGACGGCCGCGCGGCGGACGGCCTCTACGACGCCTATGCCGACCGACTCAACGACTACGCCTATTCACTGCTCCATGACACCGACGCCGCCGCCGACTCCGTGCACGACGCGCTCGTCACCGCCCATGGACGGGCCGGAGCACTGCGAGAACCGGCACGCACGCGTGCCTGGCTGTACGCGCTGACGCGTTTCCAGTGCGCCACCCGGCGCGGGCGGACCCCCGCGAACGGCACCACGCCGGAGCTGTTCCTGGAAGGGGACGAAGAGGATCCGGAGCTCGCGGCGATCGTGCGCGAGGGCCTGGCCGAGATGGGCCACAAGGACCGGGACGTCCTCCTCCTGGCGCTGCGGCACGAGCTCACCGTCTCGGAGATCGGCGCCGTGCTCGGCCTGACCTCCCGGCAGACAGGGGTCCGCCTCACCCGGGCCCGCGACCACCTGGAGAACGCCGCCGCGGCGTTGATCCTCGCCAGGACCGGCCGCGCACACTGCCCCGACCTGTCGGCCCTGCTCGACTCCATCGAGGGCCCGCTCCCTCAGCAGCTGAGACGGCGCCTGACCAGGCACATCATCGGATGCAAGGAATGCACCGAGGGGCGGCGCCGCCGGGTGTCGGCCGAGCGCCTGCTCGACGTCATCCCCGTGGCCTTCCCTCCTCTGTCGCTGCGCCGCCGGGTCGCCGAGTCCTGCGCCAAGTCGGAGCGCGACGCGGGACGGACGGCGATCATGGCGGTGGCCGACCGGTTCGACAAGAACGGCTTCCCTCCGGTGGGCGCCGAGCGCCGGTCCAGGAGCCGCGAATCCCGTGAGGACCGCCGCACGCCCCCCGAGACGGAGACCCCCCGGTACGGGACCGCGGTCGCGCACGCCCGCCGGACGTCCCGGCGGACGCCCGTCTTCGCCACCGTCGCGTGCGTGCTCGTGGCGACCGGCGCGATGGTCGTCGCGACCGGGCAGGGATCCCCGAGTCCGGGCGGGCTGACGCAGACTCTGCGCTTCCCGAGCCAGACACCCGGCGAGCTCCAGATCAGCTATGGCCCCGAGCCCACGGACGCCTCCTTCACGTCCGAGCCGCCGCCACCGTCCGCCTCCGCCACCCCCGCCAGGAGGTCACCGACCCGGAGCGCCGCCTCCGCGCCCGCCGCGCCCACCGGCAGGCCGCGTCCCCCCTCGCGGACCCCCCGGCCGACTCCGACGCCCGCGGCCAAGCTCGTCGTCTCGTGCCCGGGAGCGCTCGGCGAGGAGGGAGATGGTGTGATCCTTGTGTCCGCGCGTAACGCGACCCTCTCCTGGACGGCCAGCGCGACGGGCGGGCTGGCGGTGACGCCCGGCCAGGGCGTGCTCAAGTCCGGCGTGAAGGAGAGGCTGTCTGTCGTGGTCTCCCAGCCCGGGGAGGCCGGGGAGGGCACCGTGACCTTGCGTTCGGTGTCAGGAGAGGCCTCATGCCGGCTGTCATGGGACGGTCAGGATCCGCCTCCCGCCTCCGATCCGCCCCCCGATCAGTCGCCTACT
This sequence comes from Sphaerisporangium sp. NPDC049002, assembly GCF_040649355.1. Lineage (NCBI taxonomy): Bacteria > Bacillati > Actinomycetota > Actinomycetes > Streptosporangiales > Streptosporangiaceae > Sphaerisporangium > Sphaerisporangium sp. NPDC049002. The sequence continues at coordinate 15,110 of NZ_JBEZFH010000068.1, forward strand.
CCGGACCCGTCGGCGTCCGGCACACCGAGCGAGGAATCGAGTAGGGGCCCCGCCTGAATTCATGCGCGACCGCACATTTGGAGCAAACCAGGGGTACCTTTTGAAGACCCCCGATCCCATCAGTCCCATCGGTCTCGGGGGTATCAGTCGTCGGCGTGGGTGACGTGATTGACTAGACAACGGTTCTTACCCTTGTCCAGGTAAACCATTGACCGGGTTGGGGCGTCGGCATTGACGATCGCATGGCGTGGTTGATCCTATGAGAGCAGCGATCAACCATGCCTTTAGTCGGCCTTGACCAGCGGAGCCAGGAGAGATGCGTACGAACAGAACAGTGCTCACATGGGTGCTGACGGTCGCGTGCGCCGCGGGAGCGGTGATCGCGCTCGCCGATATCCAGACGCCGGCACGCCTGATTCTTACGCCTCTGTTCCTTTTGGTGGTGCCAGGAGCATCGGTCGTGGGACTGTTGCGTGATCGTGACCCTCTCGCGGCTCTAACGGTGGGCGCCGCCGCGAGTCTCGTTATAAACGTTCTGTTAGCCGAGGCCATGCTTATGTTTGACGCTTGGTCCCCTCGCGCGGGAGTGGCCACCGTCGCGGTGCTCGGTGGATTCATGTGGGTTCTTCGGTCTTTGTACCGGGGGAACGGCAGTGCGCACACCGAACAGGGGGCCGGGTCAAGGTGAAAGTCACGGTCGTTCGGCCTGGGGAGCTCGGAGAGCCGGAGCTCACCCGCTGGCGTGAACTACAGCACGCGGCTCCGTCACTGGACAACCCCTTTCTCTCGGTCGAGTTCGCTCTGGCTCTGAGCCGGCTCCGTTCGTACGTGCGCGTCGCCGTCATCGAGGACGGCGGCAAGGTGGTCGGCTTCCTCCCGTTCGAGCGGCACGCCTTCGGCATCGGCAAGCCCCTCGGCAGCTGGCTGACCACCTGCCACGGGCTCATCTCGGTCGCCGGCCTCGACATCTGCGCCCGCGAGCTCCTGCGGGCGTGCGGACTCTCGGTCTTCGACTTCGATCACATGGTCGCGGACCAGCCCACCTGGGGGCCGTACGAGTCGGCGGTGCGCCCGGTGCCGCTGATGGACCTCACCGGCGGGTTCGACTCCTATATCGAGTACGTGCGCGTCAACTCTCCCAAGAACTACAAGACGGTTCGCTACAAGGAGCGCAAGCTCGCGCGCGAGCACGGCGAGATCCAGCTTGAGTGGTGTGCGGCCGACCCCGAGACGATGCGCACCCTCACGAGCTGGAAGTCCGACCAGTACCGCCGCACCGGGCGGGTCGACAGGTTCGCCCAGCCGTGGATCGTCGAGCTCATCGAAGAGATGCACGGCGCCGACTCGCCGTCGTTCGGCGGCGTGCTGACGATGCTCTACGCCGGGGACACCCCTGTGGCGGGGCACTTCGGCCTGCGTACGCACCACACGCTGGTCGGGTGGTTCCCCGCCTACGACCCCGAGTTCGCCCGGTACTCCCCCGGCATAATGCACCACCTGCACATGGCGGAGCAGGCCGCGCTTCACGGTCTGGGCCAGGTCGACATGGGCAAGGGCGGCCGGGAGTACAAGGGCTGGCTGAAGAACGGCGTCATCCACGTCACCGAGGGCCGGGTCTCCCGTCCGTCGGCGACGGCCGCCGTCCACTGGATGGGCCGGACGCCTGTGAACAAGGCACGCAACATAGTGGTCGACCGTCCTTCTCTCTACCGGCTGGCCGACCGCCTGCTGAAGGGGTTCGGGCGGGTCCGCACCTCCGTACAGCCCCAGTCCATACATAAGGAACCCTCGGGGGCGAGCTGAAGGTCCCCGGAAGCGAGCCCACCCTCTATTGATCTGACCGGGGCGGAGAAACCCCTCTCCGTCCAGTCGCGCCGGTCCTATTGGCAGTCGCCGCCGATGTCAGACCGCCCGGAAGGACATCCCTCAAATGAGTCCCGAGATCACCAAGCACAGCGGGAAACCTCAGCTTCACAGCCTGAGGCCACTACCGGCAGTGGACCGTTTCACCCCTCTCACCCCGCACCTGGCCATTTCGCCGACCGTCAGCGTGGTCGTACCGGCCATGAACGAGGCGGAGAACCTTCCGCACGTCTTCGCCACACTGCCCCACTGGATCCACGAGATCGTCCTCGTCGACGGCAACTCCACGGACGACACCGTGGCGGTGGCCCGCCGCCTGCGCCCGAACCTCCGCGTGATCCAGCAACGCGGCAAGGGCAAGGGAGACGCCCTCCGCACCGGGTTCGCCGAGTGCACCGGCGACATCATCGTGATGATCGACGCCGACGGCTCGACCGACGGCAGGGAGATCATCCACTTCGTCGGCGCGCTCGTCACCGGGGCCGACTTCGTCAAGGGCTCGCGGTACGCCAGCGGTGGCGGCAGCGACGACCTCACGATCAGCCGCCGACTCGGCAACAGCGTGCTGCGCGGGCTGGTCAACCGCATCTACGGCACCCGGTACACCGACCTGTGCTACGGCTACAACGCCTTCTGGGCGCGTCACCTCGACGTCCTCGACCTCGACTGCGAGGGCTTCGAGGTGGAGACGGTGCTGAACATCCGCGCGGCCAGGGCCGGGCTGCGCGTGCACGAGGTGCCGAGCCACGAGAGGTGCCGCATCCACGGCGAGAGCAACCTCCGCGTCGTGCGCGACGGCTGGCGCGTGCTCAAGACGATCATGCGTGAGTGGCGCCGTCCCCTGACCGTGGCCGTCCCGGCTCCGACGGCCCAACCGGCCGCCGACCAGGGCGCGGCATAGCCGGGATGAACATCTCCGTCGTCATCTGCGTCTACACCGAAGACCGGTGGGACGACATCAGGGCCGCCGTGCAATCGGTGCGCAGCCAGAGGCGTCAGCCGTACGAACTGATCCTCGTCGTCGACTACAACCCTGACCTGCACCTCAGGCTCAAGCGGGAGTACGCCGACGCGATCGTCGTGGAGAACTCCCACGAGCGGGGTCTGTCCGGTGGCAAGAACACCGGGGTGGCGACCGCCTCCGGCGACGTCGTGGCCTTCCTGGACGATGACGCCGTCGCGGACGCCGAGTGGCTGGCCGCGTTCGAGCAGGCCATGTCCGTTGAGCCGGGTGGCGCCCCGACCGTCGTGGGGGTTGGCGGGTTGACCAGGCCACTTTGGGACAACGGTGACCGGCCGCGATGGTTCCCCGAGGAGTTCGACTGGACCATCGGGTGCACCTACCGCGGCCTGCCGGCCGAGAGGAAGCCGATCCGCAACGTGATGGGAGGGAACGCCGCCTTCCGCAGGGAGGTGGTGGCCGAGGTCGGGGGGTTCCACTCCGGCATCGGCCGCAGTGTCCAGGGTCGCAAGAGCCGCCCGCTGGGCTGCGAGGAGACCGAGTTCTGCATCCGGCTCTCCCAGCGCAGGCCGGGCTCGATCATGATGTTCGAGCCCCGGGCGGTCATCGGCCACCGAGTGCCCGCGTCGCGGGCCACGTTCCGTTACTTCCGTTCCCGGTGCTACGCGGAAGGGCTCTCCAAGGCGCTGGTCGCGCGGGAGGTCGGCGCGGGCGACGGGCTGTCGAGCGAGCGCGCCCACGCCATGAAGACGCTGCCCATGGGCGCCCTTCGCGGCGTGGGAGACGCCCTGCGGGGCGATCTCACCGGCCTGGCCAGGGCGGGGGCGATCGTCACCGGCCTGGCCTGGACGACGTGGGGGTACGCCGTGGGCTCCGCCCGGCTGCGCGCGCGGGGAAACCGCGCGGCACGATCCATCGACCACGAACGGTGAGCACATGCGCGTGCCGATCCTGATGTACCACTCCGTGACCGACCGCCCGAACAGCGCGACCCGGCCACTGGCGGTACGTCCCTCGGTGTTCGAGTCCCAGATGACCTACCTCAAGGACCGCGGGTTCACCCCCCTGACCCTCGGAGACCTGGTCGCCTCCCTGTACGGCACGGGCGGCGCCCCGGCGCCCGAGCGACCGGTGGTCGTGACCTTCGACGACGGGTACGCCGACTTCCACAGCGAGGCCCTGCCGGTCCTTGAGCAACTGGGCTTTCCCGCGACGGTGTTCCTGACCAGCGGGTGGGTGAGCGACGCGGGCGGCGACGCCGCGGGAAGACCACTCGACCGCATGCTGTGCTGGAGCCAGGCGCGTGAGGCCGTGTCCTGCGGCATCGAGATCGCCGGGCACAGCCACAGCCATCCGCAGCTCGACCAGCTGTCCGACGCGGCGCTGCGCCAGGAGCTCCGGCGCAACAAGGCCCTGCTGGAGGACAAGGTCGGGCGCCCGGTCGCCACGATGGCCTACCCGTACGGCTACTCCAGCGCCCGTGTGCGCAGGGAGGTGCGCAAGGCCGGTTACTGGGCGGCCTGCGCCGTGGCCAACACGCTCGCGGCCGACTCCGGCGACGTGATGGCGCTGCCCCGGCTCACCGTGGGCCGGTCGACGACCATGGACCGCTTCCGCCGGGCGGTCGAGGGGCGCGGCGTGCCGCTCATCTACCTGAAGGAACACGCGCTGACCAAGGGTTACGCGATGGTGCGCCGCACACGGTACGGCCTGCGCCACGTGGTCGGGCGTGAGTGAGGTAACCGCGGGGAAGACGCCGCGCGTCGAAGAGGGGGGTGACGCGACCATGAACACCACAGTGGCCGACGACAGGCCGAAGCAGCCGGACGCGCCCAGGGCCGGAAGGCTGGCCGTTCTGTGGCGACGGCTCCTACGCGACCTGCGCAACCCACTCTTCCTCAACGGATACGCCCTGATGGCCAACACCGGCGTCACGGCGATCCTCGGCATGGGCTACTGGCTGCTCGCCGCCCGGCTCTACACCCCCGAGGACTTCGGGCGCAGCCAGGCGCTGATCACCGCGATGCGGCTGTTCGCCGGGCTCATAGCGCTCGGCCTGACCGGCGCGCTCGCCAGGTTCATCCCCGTGGCGGGCAGGCGGACGGGCGCGCTGATCGGCCGCGGCTACCTCGTCGCCACCCTCACGGCAGTCGTGGCGGCGGGCGGGTTCCTGCTGACGCTGCCGTTCTGGGGCGACAACTACGCCACGCTCGCCGGCGTCGGCCCCGGCCTGTTCTTCCTCGCCTCGGTGGCCATCTGGTCGGTCTTCACCCTCCAGGACGTCGCGCTGGCCGGGATGCGCAAGGCCGTGTGGGTGCCGGTCAACAGCCTGTGCTTCGGCGTGGTCAAGATGGGGCTGCTAATCGCGCTGGCGGGGGCCCTGCCGGACGACGGCATCTACGTCTCCTGGATCATCCCCACCGCTCTGGCGCTGATCCCGATCAACCTGTTCATCTTCGGCGTCCTCGTGCCCCGTCACGCCCGCCTGGCGCCCGAGGGGTCGCGGCCGCCGAGGTTCCGCGAGGTCGGCCGCTTCCTCGCAGGGGATTATCCCGGCGCGTTCTCCATCCTGGCCATCGTCTACTTCCTGCCGGTGTACGTCGCCTCGCGGGTCAGCGGGGAACTGTTCGGCTACTTCGCCATGGCCCAGACCCTGGGCGCGATGATCGAGCTGCTGGCCATCAACATGGCCACCTCCCTCACCGTGGAGGGGTCCACCGACCGGTCGCGCCTGGCCGCCAACTGCCGCCAGGCGCTACGCCGCTCGTACCTGATCATCGGCCCGGTGTCGGCCGTCACGTTCCTCGCCGCGCCGCTGATCCTCTCGGTCTTCGGGCCTGGCTTCTCCGAGCACGGCACCCCGCTGCTCCGGCTGATGGCCCTCGCCGCGCTCCCCCGCGTGCTCATCGAGATCTATCTCAGCGGGCTGCGCGCCCGCAGCCAGGCCCGCAAGCTCGCCCTCGTCCAGATCGGCCTGGCGGTCCTCGTGCTGTCCTCCTCGCTGGTCCTGCTGCCGGTGGCGGGCATCACCTCGGTCGGCTACGGGCTGCTGTTCAGCGAGGCCCTGATCGCCCTGTTGATCTTCAATGGGCTCCGCAAGATTCTTAATCATGGGGAAACGCCGCAGTCGTCCAGCGCGCGGGAGGCGCCCGAGGCCGCATCATGGTCTACGTGAGTCAACGGACGGGCAACGAGGTGGAAAAGGAGCCGGCGGCGAGGCTCGCCGACGACGACATGGAAGTGGACCTCGACGCCACATCCGAGATGACCCGCCCGGTGTCCCTGCCGATCGCCCCGGCGGTGCAGCCCTCCCCCGCGCCCGAGAAGCCCCTGAAGCTCGACGAGCCGCCCAGCCCCGCCGGGCCCACGCCCGTACCCGAACCCGCACCCACGGCGACGGCCGAGCCCGAAGACGAGGCCGGGGACGCACCCCCGGCCACGCCGGAGCCCGAGCGGGTGATCGCGGAGAGGCCGTCCCGGGTGACCCGGCTGGCGACGAGCGCGGCCTCGTGGCTGCCGCCGCTGCTGACCATCGAGGGACTGGTCATGTACGTGCTGGCGCTGCGGGTGCCGCACGGCATCATGCGCGGCGTCGACCTCGACAAGATCGAGGGACTGGGGCTGGTCTCGGTCCTCCCGGTGACGGCCTTCGCCGCCATCGCCCTGATCATCGTGTCGTTCTTCGTGACGCTGACGCAGAACACCGACCGCAAGGGCCTGCTGCTGTTCCAGCTCGCGGCGATCACGTTCACCCTGCACGGGGCGGCGGCGCTCGTCGAGGCGGAGCCGCGCTTCCCGACCGCGTGGGTCCACGCGGGCTTCGCCGAGTACATCGGCCGTGCCGGCGAGGCGCTGCCGGGCCTCGACGCCCGCTTCGCCTGGCCCGGCTTCTTCGCCCTGTTCGGGTTCGTCCTGCGCGCCGCCGGGATCCAGGACCCCTCGACCGTGCTGCAGTGGACGCCGTTCATCTCGAACCTGCTCTACCTGCTGCCGTTCGTGCTGATCCTGCGCCAGCTCGTGGCCACCACCCGGGCCCGCTGGTTCGCCGCGCTGCTGTTCGTCCTGGTCCAGTGGATCGGGCAGGACTACTTCTCGCCGCAGGGCTTCACCTACGCGCTGTATCTCGTCTTCGTCGCGATCCTGATGCGCTGGTTCGGCCGCGCGGAGCCGAGGACGGCGCCGCTGCCCGCGAAGGGGCTCGTACGGCGCCTGCTCGCCCGGCTCGACCGGCTGTCCCCCGGTGAGCTGCCGGCGCGGCCCACGACCGTGACCGACCGGGTGGTGCTGCTGACGCTGCTCGTGGGGCTGTTCGTGGCCACCACGGCGACCCACCAGATCACGCCGTTCATGATGCTGGGGGCCCTGACCGGGCTGATCCTGCTGCGGCGCAGCACCCTGTCCCTCGGGCTTCCGGTGTTCCTCGGCCTGATCGTGATCGCCTGGATCAACTACCAGGCGACGCCGTTCTGGAGCGGCCGGATCAACGAGCTGTTCGGCGGCATCGGCAAGATCTTCGCCAACCTGCAGGAGAACACGGGCGACCGCCTGATCGGCACCGACCCGCAGCACGCCATCGTGCTCAAGGTGCGGCTCGCGATCTGCGGGGTGATCCTGCTGTTCGCCGCCATCGGCCTGTTGCGCCGGCTGCGGCGCGGGGTCGGCGACCGCACCGCCGCGGTGCTGCTGTGCGTGCCCGTGCTGGCGCTCGGCCTGCAGAGCTACGGCGGCGAGATCGGGCTGCGCGTCTACATGTTCGCCCTGCCCGCCGCCTGCGTCCTGGGCGCGTACGCCTTCTTCCCGAACCTCCCCGAGCATACGAGCGACGCGCGCGAGGGCGAGGGCGAGACCGTGCCCGTCAGGCGCCGTCCACGGCCCCTGCGGTTCGACCCGGGGACGACGCGGCGGATCTCGGCGGTCCTCGCGGCGGTGACGGCGCTGGCACTGGCGGTCGCGTTCCTGGTGGCGCGCTACGGCAACGAGAAGTTCGAGCGGGTCACGACCGGCGAGGCCGCGGCCATGCATTACGTCTACGCCCACGACCGGCCGAGCGCCCGGCTGTTCTACCTGGTGCCCGTCCTCGGCGAGGAGGTCACCCCGACGATCCCGTGGCGCGAGCGCGACATCGACCGCGTGGAGTACTACCAGGCGCTCGTCAACGAGAACCCCGCCGACCTCAGCGGCGTGCTCACGGGGCTGCGCTCCAAGCCGCCCAACAGCTTCGTGATGACCAGCCGAGGGCAGGCGGCGTACCTGGAGCTCAACCACGGCTTCCCCGCCGGGTGGGGTGAGCGCTTCCGCGTGGCGCTCGACGCCTCGCCGAGCCTCAAGCGGGTCTTCTCCAACACCGACGCCGCCATCTACACACTGGCCTCGTACCCGAAGGGGTCGGAGATCCCGCCGCCCGCGCCGGTGACGATGGTGGGCGACCGCTCCACGCCGTGGACGCCCCTCGGGCTGGTCGCCCTGGCCCTGGCCGTCTCCACCCTCTTCGCGGCGGAGCTGTCGAGGCTGCGCGGCACGGAGCGCGCTCCACGGGGCAGGCGGAAGCTGGTGATCCTCGGCGTCGTCATGGCCCTGGCCGCGATGGCGGTCATCGTGGAGCGGTTCGTGACCCTGACCTCAGGCTGACGGCGTGAGGTCTCAGGCCGTACGGGCGCGGGCCGTACGGGCGATGGCCGTACGGGCGCGGGACCTCACTGCCCGCGGTCGCTCCACTTGACGTCGTACGGGCCGAGCTGGAACGCCCTGCCGTCGACGTCGACGGACAGCGGCTCGCCCGTGGTGTTCACCATGATCATCTGGTTCGGCACGGCGAGCGCCTGGACCCGCGGGTCGGACACCGGGACGTCGACCAGCCGGGCGCCGGCGGGGAACCACCGGGTGAAGCCGCTGAGCAGACCGGCCATGGGCATCTCGTCGCCCGCGCCGGGCGACCACATGCAGCCGGGACAGTCGTCGCCGACCCGGCGCTGGGGGTTCCAGTAGAGCGCGGTGGCCGCGCCGCTCCTGGCGAACTCCATCATGGCGGCGGTCTGCACCGCGGTGCGGTGCCGCTCGTCCCAGTCGGCGCTGTCGGGCGCGACGTACCACTCGGCCCACCAGACCGGCAGGTCGCCGCTCTTCTGCCGCAGCCAGGTGGTGACCGCCGAGAACTTCTTGACGGCCGTGAACTCGTCGGGGACCAGGCCCCGGTCGTTGGTGGCCGAGGAGGCGTCGACCACGATGAAGTCGGCGCCCCTCTTGTTCTTGAGCCAGTAGTCGACGCCGTCGAGCGCCCGGCTGTCGACCGCCCCCCAGGGACCCCTCATGGTCGAGGCGTTGGCGGAGGAGACGTGGCTGTCGATCGGGATGTACGGGCCGCCGACCTGTGCCTTGGGGTTGGCGGCCTTCACCGCGTCGTAGACGCGGTTGTAGAGGTCGGTGTAGGCCTCGACATCCCAGTTGTTGTGCGCGTCGTCCCAGAAGCCTTTGAACTCGTTCCAGACCATGAAGTGCGTCACGGTCGGGTAGCGCTTGGCGACCGTGGCGGCGAGCTTGGCGAAGTCGTCGAAGTGGTCGCGCAGCGGGGCGCCCTCGATCTTGCCCCAGTCGGTGCGGCCCTCGGCGCCGCCCTTCATCCAGTCGGGGGCGCAGCAGAGGGTCAGCACCGGCTGGGCCTTGGTGGCGGCCATGAGCTCGACCCGGCGGTCGAGGTCGCGGAAGTCGTACTTGCCCGGCGCGGGCTCGGGGTTGCCCGCCCCCCAGCCCATGATGTGCTGGTTCTGCAGCATGGGGACCCGGCTGAACAGGTCGCTCACGCGGGTGTGGACGTCCCGGTCCTCGTTGTCGGCGCTGTACTGGGTGTGCGTGACGCCCCAGCGCGGCCAGGAGTCCACGACGGGCGGCTGCTCCAGGGTGGGAGGCGGCTCCGGCGTGGCGAGGATCGTGGCGGCCACGCCGTCGGAGCGGCCGCCGCCCCGGTGGGCGGCGATGGCCAGGAGCCCGACCACCATGGCCAGCGCTACCAGGCCGGCGCCGACGGCGACCGGCCCACGGGGGACGTAACGGCTCCGCGCGTGCCGACCGTTGCTCTCCAACACTCAGTCACCGTATCCGTTGAGGCTTGCGGAACTCTTGAATGATTCCGATGTCGGCCAAGGAACAATGGCTCGCCATCACCCGCCCCCAGGTCACAGCCGCCATATGGCAGCAAACTGCCCCAAAACGGTCTCCGAACCCAAGTCTTCGCACGGGGCTTCAACTAATAATCAAGGATCACAAGGTGTCAACCGCTTCGCGAAAGGGGTATAAAGCCCGGCGACCGAGGATTTGAGGGGGCACAGTGGCCCAGGCATGGCTGCCCGTCGCCAGTCGAATTCCCGCTCTCGAGGACTCCGGCCCCATGCTCGGAGGAGTTCCCCGGGTGGTCTGGTTTCTTTGGCCGACCGATCCCCATCGGGTGTCGGCCAGATCCGTGGCCCAGCGGCTTGTACAGACCAAACGTCCCGCCCACCTGGTGTGGAATCCCGTCACCGGGCAGATCATGCAGTCCCTCCCCCCTACAAGGGCGGCGAACGGCCTGCCGGGCGATCTCAACAGGCACGGCCGGGTGTGTGTCCAGATCCGCGTGCTCGGATCGGTGGAGGAGCCCTTCACCGAGACCAAGCTGGACGGGCTGGACGACATCCTGAGCTGGCTCGATTCGTGGGAGGTCCCGCGCCGCTGGCCGGCCGGGCCTCCGCTCCCCTATCCCCATTCGGTGGCGGCGCAAGGCAGCCGCCGGCTGTGGGCCAGAGGCGGCCACTTCGGGAACTCTCAGGTGCCGGGCACCGTCGAGGGGGACCCGGGGCCTATCGACGTCCACCGCATCGTGGGTGGGCACGTTACGGCCCTGGAGGTGCCCCGGCCCCGCGAGGAGATGGACCAGGAATGCGCGGCGGAAAAAGTAGAGCGATAAAACTGTCAGGTATCACAACAGCACCGTGATCTGATCTTTATCGTACTATTACACCCCAGGCACCAAGCTGGGTAAAAGACGCGGGCCTCGCTCTCGTCTCACAACGCCACCCAGTAGGAGCCCATGCGCATCTCCGTCGTCCATCCTCGGGAGCTCGGCCCGTCCGAGGCGGCCCGGTGGCGGGCGCTTCAAAGCGGGGATCCCTCGTTGGACAGCCCCTTCCTGTCGCCCGAATTCACGATCGAAACCGGCCGCGTGCGGGAACAGGCGCGCGTGGCCGTCCTGACCGACGGCTCCGACATCGTGGGCTTCTTCCCGTACGAGCGCCATCAGCTCGGCATCGGCATGCCGATGGCGGCGGGGCTGACGGACGCCCAGGGCATGGTCCACGCCAAGGACATCGAACTCGACCCGCAGGAGCTGATGAAGTCCTGCGGGCTCGCGGTGTTCGAGTTCGACCACCTCCAGGCGACCCAGCCGCTGGTCCCCGCCAAGCACACCCGCCACCCGTCGCCGGTCATCGACCTGTCCGACGGTTACGAGGCCTACGTCGAGACGCTCAAGCAGGTGTCCGGCAAGACCTACAAGTCCACGGCGTACAAGTCACGCAAGCTCCAGCGTGACTTCGGCGAGCTCCGTCACGACTTCGGGGTCTTCGACGCGAGCGTGCTGCGCACCCTCATCGACTGGAAGACCGACCAGTACCGCCGGACCGGCCGCGCCGACAGGTTCTCGCGCCCGTGGATCCTGCGCCTGGTCGAGAACCTGCTCCGGATCGACACCGAGCACTTCGGCGCCTCGCTCGACATGATCTACGTCGACGGCCGCCCGGTCGCCGGACATTTCGGGCTACGCACCAAGACGACCCTCGCCGGCTGGTTCCCCGCCTACGACCCGGCCTTCGCCAAGTACTCCCCGGGCCTGATCCACCACCTCGCGATGGCCGAGCGTGCTGCCGGCGCCGGCATCCGCCTGATCGACATGGGACGCGGCGAGAAGGAGTACAAGGAGAAGCTCAAGACCGGCGAGCTCTGGGTCGCCGAGGGCCGGGTCGCCCGGCCCTCCGCGGGGGCCGGAGTCCACTGGCTCGTCCGCGTGCCGGTCCGGAAGGCGCGTGGAACGGTCCTCGCCAACTCGATGCTCCGGGAGACCGCTGACCTGGCGCTCAAGACCTACGGGAAGATCCGTACCTCCATCGCGTCGTAACGGGACCACTCCCATGCGCTAACTTTCTGCTTTGGCCCTCTAGGCGGCCGAAAGGCCAGGCGGTGGAAAGAGGAGCAGTGAGCCCCGAGAAACTCCTCGCGGCCCGTACCGGCCGCGAATGCGTCTACCTGCCGTCCAACAGGCTGGGCCTCTACCTCGCCCTCAGGCACTGGTGCACGCCCGGCCAGCGGCTTCTCATGTCGCCCATCTCGGCCGACGAGATCGTCTTCCTGGTCCTCGCGGCCGGGCTCATCCCGGTGATCGCGCCGGTCTCCGTCCTCGACGGCAACATCGAGATGGCGCGCGTCCTGCTGAGCGCCGTCGACGCGGTGCTGACCACCAACCTGTACGGCCTGCCGGACGACGTGCTCGCCATGGGCGGGCTGGTGGTGATCGAGGACGCCGCCCACGCGGCCGAGACGTCTGTCGACGGCCGGCCCGTGGGCACGTTCGGCGTCGCGGGCGTCTTCAGCCTCTCCAAGCACGCCGGGGCCGGGGCCGGGGGCGTGCTCGTGGTCGACGGCGTCGCCGACCGGCGGGCGCTGGAGCGCGAGCGCGACCTGCTGCTCCAGCCCGGCGCCCTCGGCAGGGACCTCTTCGGCGTCGCCACCTCCGTCAGCCGCCGCCTCGCCCTGAAGTTCGACATGGCCCGCCCCGCCATGCGCCTCGCCCGGATCATGGGCCTGCAGGAGCCCCGCGAGGGCTACCGCATCGCCCTGCGGCCGGAGGAGCTGCGCCCGGCGATCGCGCAGGCGCCCGGCCTTCCCGCGCTGGACTCCTGGGTGCGGGCCGATCTGCACGACTACCGAAGCTCACGCGGCGCTGTCGCACGGTGGTACCAGGGGCGTCGCCTGGGCCGCCTCCAGACAGAGCGCGACAGGAGGCTGGCGGGCGTCGCCAGGCTGGCTGAGCTGCCGACCGTGGCGCGAGGGGTGCTCGACCACGTCGACCAGCCGCTCTTCCGCGTGCCGCTGCTCGTGTCCGATCGTGAGGAGGCCGTCGCCGCGCTGGGGCGCCGCGGCGTCCCCACGGGCTACCTCTACGACCCGCCGTACGACGACTACGCCGAGCCGTTCGTCGAACCGTCACCCGACCGGGAAGCCGCCCGGTGGTGGGCCCGGCACGTGCTCCCCGTCGACCCGCTGTACGCCGAGCGCGCCCTGCCGATCGTCGAGTCGCTGCGACCGGCTCCGCCCCCCGACCACCGCCTCCTGAGCGCGCCGCCCGAACGCGCCGCCTGACCGCGGGCGGATCCGCGGGGCGCGGCTCACAGGCCGGCGGCCAGCTCGGCGATGACCGCGCAGGCCTTCCGCACCTCGCCCAGGGACGCCGAGCCGTACCCGATGACCAGCCCGTGGTGGCGCGGCGGCCCGTGGTGGTGCCGTGCCGTCGTGTCCAGGAGCACCCCCCGCCCGGCCGCCTCGGCGACCAGCGGGGCCACGGACGCCTCGGGGAGCCGGAGGAAGACGTGGAGCCCGGCCGAGTCCCCGCTCACGCGCGGTCCGAGGATCTCCACGATGGCGGCGCGGCGGCGCGCGTACTCCAGCCGCATGCGCCGCAGGTGGCGGTCGAGGTCGCCGCGCTCCAGCAGCACCGAGACGGCCTCCTGGACCGGCCCCGAGGTGCGGTCGCCCAGCATCGTGCGCGTGCGGGCGATCTCGGCGAGCAGACCGGGCGTGGCGACGAGCCACCCGATGCCCACGTCGGGCGCGAGCGACTTCGACAGCGTGCCGAGCAGCACGACCCGCTCGGGGTCGAGGCCGTACAGGGCCGGGAGCGGTGCCACGTCGTAGCGGAACTCGGCGTCGTAGTCGTCCTCCACCACCAGGGCGGCCGTACGGCGCGCCCAGGCCAGCAGCCCTTCCCTGCGGGGGATCGGCAGCCTCCCGCCCAGCGGGTACTGGTGCGCGGGGGTGGTGTAGAGCACCCGGAGGTCGTCCGGGAGGTCGGCGGGCACGACGCCCTGCTCGTCCACGGGGCAGGGCACGATGCGACCGCCCCTGGCGGCGAAGACCCGCCGGGCGGTGCGGTAGCCCGGCTCCTCCACGCCCGCCCCGTCCCCCGGCCGCAGGACGGTCGCGGCGATCAGGTCGACGCCGTGGCCGGTTCCCCGGGTGACCAGCACGTTCTCCGGCCCCACGGGTACGGCGCGCGCCCGGCGCAGGTGGTCGGCCAGCAGTTCGCGCAGGCGCGGGTGCCCGTAGGGATCGGCGGTGTCGGAGGGCGGCCGGTCCGCCGCGCGTCGCCAGGCACGCCGCCAGGCGGCCCTGTCGTAGTCCAACACCCAGGGCCGGCCGGGACGCAGGTCGATCGTCCCCCTGGCAGGGACGCCCGGCGCCGTCTCACCGTCCGCGCCTCCGTCCCCCGGACGAGCCTCTATGGCGCTTGGGGTGCCGGGCGTGAAGCGGGAGAAGCCGGCGACGTAGGTGCCGGAGCCGTGCCTTCCCTCCAGCCACCCCTCGGCGTACAGCTGCTGGAAGGCCTCGGTGACGACGGTGCGGCTGACGCCCAGCAGCCGCGCGAGCCCCCGGCTGGACGGCAGGCGCTCGCCGGACTTCAGCGCGCCCGCCCGCATGCCGTCCCTCAACTGGTCGCCGAGCTGCACGGCCAGCGGGACCGGCGCTCCACGGTCGAGGAAGAGGGGAAGGTCGACGTGATCCCGCAAGTGGTCTCCCGGAAGTCATCACGAGTGGACATACACCGCCAGTCCACTTGGTGCCTACGTTAGCGGCATGCTCTCCACGACTCCTCGCACCGCCCTCAACCGCTCGAAGGAGCGAGGCCGCACGGACCGCTCCGAGCTCCACGCCATCCTGGACGCCGGGCTGATCTGCCACCTCGGGGTCGTGGTGAACGGGTCTCCGATGGTCGTCCCGACGGGGTACGGCAGGATCGGCGACACGCTCTACCTGCACGGATCGACGGGCGCCACCTCGCTGCGCGCGGGCGGCGAGGTCTGCGTGACCGTGACCCACCTCGACGGGATCGTGCTCGCCCGCTCGGCCTTCCACCACTCGGTCAACTACCGCTCGGCGATGATCTACGGCACCGCGCGGCCGGTGAAGGACGCGGACGAGCGGCTGGCCGCGCTGCGGGCGATCACCGAGCAACTGGCCCCCGGCCAGTGGGACACCGTGCGGCGGCCTGGCGCGAAGGAACTGGCCGCCACCGCCGTGGTGGCGCTCTCCCTTTCCGAGGCGTCGGTCAAGGTGCGGCAGGGCCCGCCCGTGGACGATGACGAGGACTACGCGCTGCCCGTGTGGGCGGGCGTGCTGCCGCTCCAGGTGAGCTGGGGCGCCCCCGAACCCGACCCCGCGCTCGCCCCGGGAACCCCCGTACCGGCCCACATCGCCGACCGCGGCCGGCACGCGTAACGTACGGGCCGCCAACCCCGCCGGGGGCGTGCGCGTCCCACATGTGTGGGTGGTACACCACGCGACTGGACCGTCCCCCGGTTACACCGAGGTGCGGCTACTCGGCGCCGGCGCCGGGGTGCGGGTGGTGCTCGCGACCCACAGGGAGTCCGGCACCCATGTGGCCATCGAGTACTCGCCGGCGGACTCGCGTGGGCGGCCGGGCTTCCTGCCGCCGAATGCTGACAACGGTGTCGACAATATGCGGAATATCCCTTTAGACATCACGGATCAGCCACGCCATCGTTAGGCTTCGTTCTCGCGTGATGGGTGGGGGCCCGGCCACAACAAGGAGACCGCATGGACGGCCACACGGGGGAATGGCGAGTCCCCGGATTCACCGAGATCCGCGATCTCGGCAGCGGGGGCTCGGGACGCGTCGTCATGGCGCGCCACGAGGCGGACCAGTCATACGTCGCGATCAAGTACCTGTCGGACGAGCTCTGCGCCGACCCTGGATTCATCATCCGCTTCCGGCACGAAGCACGCCTGCTGGAGCTGATTGACAGCCCGCACGCGGCGCGCTTCTACGAGTATGTCGAGGGCGACGGGGGCGCCGCCATCGTCATGGAGCTCGTCGACGGCGTCTCGCTCCGCACGATGCTGCGCTCGGAGGGGCCGACCGGAGCCGAGGCGGCGCTCGTCCTGCTCAAGGGCGCTCTGCTGGGGCTGGCCACCGCGCACGCGAGCGGGGTGGTCCACCGCGACTTCAAGCCGGAGAACGTCGTCATCGAGGGCACCGGCCACAGCAAGCTCATCGACTTCGGCATCGCCGTGCGCTCGGGCGACGGGGCGAGCGGCGCGGGAACCCCGTCGTACATGGCGCCCGAGCAGTGGGCGGGCGCTCCCGCCGGTCCGGCCACCGACGTCTACGCCGCGACCATCGTCTTCTTCGAGTGCCTCACCGGCACCCGGCCCTTCCAGTCGCAGAACATCGCGGTGCTGGCCCGCCAGCACCAGTCGATGCCTCCACCGGTCGACCAGGTGCCCGCGCCGCTGCGCGGCCTCGTCGAGCGCGGGCTGGCCAAGCATCCCGCCGACCGGCCGATGAGCGCCGAGGTGTTCCTCGCGGAGCTGGAGGCGGTCGCCGCCGACGGGTACGGGCCGGGCTGGGAGGACCGCGGGCGCCGCAGGCTGGCCGCCCTGGCAGGGCTCCTCGCGCTGCTGTTCCCGCTCGCGGGCGAGTCACCCGCGGCGGGCACGTCCCTCGCCGACACCGACCTCGGCGGCGGCGCACGGGGGATGAAGAAGCTCAGCGTCAAGATCGCGGTCGGCGCGGTCGGCCTGGCGGTCATCTCCGCGATCACCGCCGTCCTGGTGGGGTCGCTGGGGGACACCACGCTCCAGGCCCAGACGACGGTCGCCACCCCGACCGTCAGCCCGCCGGACCCGGGCGAGGATTCCGGCTCCCCCGAGCCCGCCATCGCGGACTCCCCTCCGGAGAACCCCTCGGACGAGCCGTCGAAGACCCCGGAAGCGGACCCGACCGCCGCCGAGCCGACCAAGACCACCGCTGGGGCCCCGACGGGGGCTCCGACCACGAAGGCGGCCTCGCCGAAACCCTCCCCGAGCAAGAAGCCCTCCAAGTCGCCCAAGGCCTCGCCGACCGGCTCGCCCAGCCCCTCGCCCTCCGAGTCGGACCAGTCCGATCCGAAGATCGACGACCCGCTGCCCTCCGGCAAGCCGAAGCCGACCCCGACCCCGACGCCCACCACGCCGTCGCCCGCGCCTCCGTCCCCGAGCAAGTCCCCCGACCCCGAACCGACCAGTACGCCGCCGAGGACGCCGACGGTGAGGGGCGACACCCCCTCGCCCGAGTCGACGCCGAAGGGCGACTCCAGGGGCGCCCTGGCCGCCGGGCTGATGACGGCCGCCGTCGTACCCGCCACACTGGCCTTGAGACAGCGCATGACGGGACGGCACCGGAGGCGGCGGTAGATGCCTGACGGCGACAGCATCGCGGGCTACCGGCTCACGGGCCGGTCCCGCATGGGCGAGGTGGGGACGTGGTTCGACGCGATCGGGCCTGACGGCACCCGCGGCGGGGCGCTCACGCTCGATCCGCGATCCATGTCCGCCCCCGGCGCCAGAGAACGGGTCGTCGCCGAGGTCACCGCGGACCGGCGGCTCGCGCAGAGCGGCCTCACGGGGCTGATGCCCATCGTCGACCTCGTGGCCGCGCGCGGGGAGGTCTGGCTGCTCGCCGGCCGTCCCGCCACGCCGTCCCTGGCCGAGCTGATGGCCGGACGTCCCGGCGTGCCCCCTCCGGACGCGGGGAGCGCCGCGACCGTCCTGGTGGAGACCGCCCAGACCCTGCTGGCCGTCCACGCGGCGGGCCTCGCCCACGGGGCCCTGCACGCGGGCACGGTGGTGATCGGCGAGGACGGCACCGCGGTCCTCGCCGAGCGCGGGCTGGCCCTTGCCCTGCGGGGCGAGCGGCCCTCGCCCGATCGCGACCTCGCGGCGTGGGGCCTGAGATGACACCTACCGCCGCGCCCGGCATGGCCGCACCTCG
>NZ_JBEZFH010000069.1:0-32851 GCF_040649355.1 Sphaerisporangium sp. NPDC049002
GAAGGTCGCGATGCGCATCGCCTTCCGTACCGGTGGCGTGGCCGGCATGTTCACCGTCGGGCTCGGCCTGCTGGGCGCCGCGATCGTGGTGTTCGCCTTGGTGCGGAACTCCCCCTCGATGACGAGCTCGCCGTGCTCGCCGAGCGTGGCACGCATGCCCCGGACCGCGGGCACCAGGTGGACCGTGCTGAAGTGCTCGGCGTCGAAGGCGTTCTCGACGACGTACTCGGCGGGCACGCTCACGGGCTGGATCACCGCGCCGACGACCAGCAGGTCGGCGGCGACCTGCTTGATCGCCTGCTGGAAGCCCCGGTCGTCGCCGGGGCCCTCGGAGAGCCTGACGAACAGGGCCGCGCCCGCGCGTTCTGTCGGCAGCTCCGCCACCGACCAGCGCCGGCCGCCGTCGCCCAGCGAGATCCGCTTCCCGTGGAACGGGCAGATCACGCACGAGCCGTCCAGCTTGCCGCCGTAACCGAGGTGGGCGCCACGGTGCGGGCAGGCTCCGTCGAAGACGCGGATCCGCTCGCCGTCCCGGACGGCGATCAGGGCGCGTTTCCCGAGCCGGAGCGGCGTGATCTCCTCGGTGAGCTCCTCTTCGAGCGCCAGCAGGAACCATCCCCCATGCTGTGTCATCGGCGTCATCGGCATCCCTTCAGCGCCTCGATCACTTCGTTGGCCGCGCGTTCGCCGGTGGCCATGGCCATGTGCGCCATGGGCGGTCCTGAGCGGCCCACGGTGGCCTCCCCGGCGAAGAAGAGCGTGCCGCCCATCGGCTTGGCCCAGACCTCGGGCGCCCAGAGCGCTCCCACGCCGGGATAGGTGAACGCGCCGCCCGCCCACTCGTCGGCGCCCCAGTCGGCGACGTCGACCGCCGCGGGCTCCAGCCCTCGGGTCCACGGCATCGCCTCGCCCAGCAG
Organism: Sphaerisporangium sp. NPDC049002; assembly: GCF_040649355.1. Lineage (NCBI taxonomy): Bacteria > Bacillati > Actinomycetota > Actinomycetes > Streptosporangiales > Streptosporangiaceae > Sphaerisporangium > Sphaerisporangium sp. NPDC049002. The sequence goes on from NZ_JBEZFH010000069.1 coordinate 918, forward strand.
CGTGGACAGGCCGCCGGGTTCACGCGCGATCGCGCGGGCGGACCGGGCCGCGCGGTCCTTGGCCACGACGAGCACCTCCGGGCGGCCCGCCGTGGCGCTGAGGAATCCGAGCCGCCCGCCGGCGTCGAAGACGACGCCCGACTCGGGGGCGGGGACGGGGTAGGTGACCACGGCGCACCACGCGTCGCCGAGCCGCAGCTCGTACGCGGCGGCCTGCTTGCGCACGGGCAGGTCGTTGATGACGAGCCTGCCGCCGGCGACCAGCGGGGGCGGGACGGTGACGACGGCCGCGGCGGCGGCGGTCGTGCCGCCGGCGGTGAGGACGTCCACGTGGCCGGGAGACCAGGCGACGCGCAGCACCGGGGTGCCCAGCCGTACGGACAGGCCCGAGGCGAGCCGCGCGGGCAGCCGGTCGAGACCTCCGGGGATCGGGAACTCGCCCCGGCCCACGCGCGCCGCGCGACGGCCGCGGGCGAGGCCGAGCGCGCTGAGCACGTCCGGGTCGGCCGCCCAGCTCTGCCGGAACCACTCGGCCGTGGCCTCTGCCGCCGAGGGGGCTTCGCGCTTGAGCCATTCGGTGACCGGCACGTCCTCGGTCGCGCCGTCGAGCAGGCGCTCCTCCAGCACCGGCGGAGGCGGGCCGCTCTCGGCGAGGACGGCCATGGGCCGCACCTCGTCGCCGAGGAGCACCCAGGCCGTCCGGCGGGGCAGGGGCGGCGGGCGTTCCTGGCCGGGCAGGGACCAGATGGGGTTGCGGTCCCCGTGGATCACCTGCGCGCCGAGTTCCAGCAGCGAGGGCCGGTGGGTGCGGATCCGGCCGCCGACCCGGTCCCTGGCCTCCAGCACGGCGACCGCCAGTCCCGCGTCCCGCAGGCGCCGGGCCGCGGTGAGGCCGCTGATGCCCGCGCCGATCACGACAACGTCGAACTGCGCCACCGTTCACCCCCTTGTAGTAGTTTGTCCACCGCATGATCAGGAGGACACGTGATGGCGGCTCCCCGCACCCTGCCAGGCGATCTTGCCCACCCGTTCTCACCGCGTGGCCGGGTCGACCCGTACCCGGCGTACCGGTGGCTGCTGGCCAACGACCCGGTCCACTTCGACGTGACCTCGCGCATGTGGCTGCTGACCGGCCACGCCGACTGCTCGCTCGTCCTGCGCGACCCGAGGTTCTCCGCGGCGATGGGCCAGCGGGAGCGGGTCAGGGAGGACGCGCTGCCACCGTCGATGCTCACCACCGACCCGCCCGAGCACCAGCGGCTCCGCGCGCCGGGCGCGCTCCTGATGGGCCCGGCGGCGGTACGCGGCGTCGCGGACGGCATCGCGCACGAGGTCGACCGGATCCTGACGGAACTGGCGGGCCATACCGGCGTCGAGGCGACGGCGGACATCGGCGAGCCGCTCGCCACCGGCGTGCTGGCCAGGCTCTTCGGCCTGCCGCCCGCCGACCACGCGGCCTTCGCCGACCTGGCCCGCCGCGTCTCGGCGAACCTGGACCCCCTCGCGGGACCGCAGGCCGCGGCGGCGGGGCGGGTCTCGATGGGGGACCTCACGCGGTTCCTGGACGAGCGCGCGGGCGGCGCCCAGGACTCGCCCTGGGGCAGGCTCGCCGCCGACGACCGGCTCACCCGGCCCGAGAAGCTCGGCATCGCCTCCCTGGCCGTCGTCGGAGGCTGGAAGCCGCTGGCCGAGATGGTGGGCAACGCGCTGTACTGGCTGCTCCCCCGTCCGGAGGTGATCGAGCGGCTGCGCGACGGAGGGGACGAGCTCGCGGTGACGGCCGTGGACGAGCTGCTGCGTTTGGAGTCACCGATCCCCTTCACCGCGCGCGTGACGACGGAGGCCGTGGCGCTGGCGGGCGGGACGATCCCCGCGGGTGCCCGGGTGCTCGCGCTGGTCGCGGCGGCGAACCGGGATCCGGCCGTCTTCGACCGGCCGGATGACCTGGTGGTGACCCGCTCGCCCAATCCACACCTCGCGTTCGGCACCGGCACCCATTTCTGCCTGGGTGCTCCTCTGGTCAGGCACGCCGGGGCACTGCTGCTGCGCGAGCTGCTGTGCCGCCATCCCGGGCTGCGGGCCACGGGGGCCACGCCCGTCTGGGCTCCGTCGCTCCTGCCCCGGCGGCTCGACGGCTTCAACCTCGCCATCTGACGGGCCCGCCGGGCGGCCCGGTCACTTGACGTTCGCGCCGCGCCAGCGGAAGGTGAGCAGGCTCAGCAGCAGCGAGGCCACGCACCACGCCGCGAGGACCGCCGCGACGTGGCCGAGCTCCCACGTGCCCGCGGGCTCCACCCTGGCGAAGTCGGCCGGCAGGAACACCGAGCGCAGGCCCTGCGTCATCCACTTGAGCGGGAAGAACGCGGCGATCGTCTGCATCCACACGGGGAGCTGGCCGTAGGGGAAGAAGACGCCCGAGATGAACTGCAGGATCAGGAACGGCAGCGTGACGATCGCGGGGGCCGACCTGGCGTTCGGGATGGCCGTGCTGAACGCGACGGCGAGCAGCGCGCAGGCCATGGCGCCGAGCAGGAGCACCCAGATGAAGGTGAGCCAGTGGGTCGCGTCCGGCGGCATCGGCAGGTGGAACAGCGCGACGCCCACCGCGACCAGGACCGCGGACTCCAGCAACCCCGTCACCACGACGCGGACGATCTTGCCGATGAAATAGGCGGACTTCGGCATCGGCGAGGACGCGAGCCTGCGGATCATGCCGGTGTCCCGCTCGATCGCGATGCTGATCGCCAGGCCGTTGAAGCTGACGCTCATGATGCCGCAGGCGATGATCCCCGCCACGAACATCGTCTTGAAGTCGGTGTGCGTCCCCGGCACCGTGCCGGAGAAGATCGAGCCGAGGACGAGCATCAGCACGATCGGCAACAGCAGTGTGAAGAACAGTGACTGCCTGTTGCGGAAGAACGACTTCAGCTCCACCGAGGAACGGGCCACCGAGGCCCGCCACAGGCTGGAGCTCTGCCCGGCGGTCCGCGCCGCCGGGCCCTGTTCGACCACCGCCGTGCCAGGAGTGATCATGAAGTGGTCCCCTGATTCTCTCGGATGAGCGTGAGATAGACGTCCTCAAGGGTGGGGCGCTGGATCCGCAGACCCGGCAGCTCGGGGACGCCCGCCTCCGCGGCCCACGGGAGAATCGCCGCGAGGGCCTGCGTCGGATGGTGGGTGTGGAGGGTGACGACCTCGTCGTCCGGCGGATCGACCAGCGCGTCCGCGGGCAGTTGCGGCAGGGCCTTGCCCACCAGGCCGCCGACCCGGGTGAAGCTCAGCATGGCCGGGGTGCCGAGACGCCCGCCCAGCTCGGCGACCAAGCCGACCTCCACGACCTTGCCGGCGACGATGACGGCGGCCCGCTGGGCCAGCGCCTCCACCTCGTCGAGGTAGTGCGTGGTGAGCACGGTGGTCTTGCCGCGATCGGCGAAGTACCGCACCAGGTCCCACGCTTCGAGCCGGGCCGCGGGGTCGAGGCCGGTGGTCGGCTCGTCGAGGAAGATCAGGTCCGGATCCCCGATGATCCCCACCGCCACGTCCAGCCGGCGCAACTGGCCGCCAGAGAGCGACTGCGCCTGCTTGTTCTCCTGCTTGCCGAGCCCCACCATCCCGATGGCCTGCGAGACGGGAAGCGGCGCCGGGTAGAACGCCGCGAAGTGCTCGACGACCTCACGCACCGTCAGGTCGGCGTAGGCGCCCGTGGACTGGGGCACGATGCCGAGCCGCGCACGCCACTCCGGGGCGTCCTCGGCGGGATCACGGCCGAGGACACGAACCTCGCCACCGGTGCGCCGGCGAACTCCCTCAAGGATCTCGACCGTGGTCGTCTTTCCCGCGCCGTTCGGCCCCAGCAGGGCGAAGACCTCGCCGGAGTAGACGTCCAGGTCCACGTCCTGGACGACACGGGCGCCGCCGTAGGACTTCCTCAGCCCACGCACGTGAATGGGGTTCGCCTGATCGACGGCCGTGGCCATGACCTCTTCCTCCTCTCGGGGGACCGCCATGCAGGCGGTCCCCTGCGAAGGCCGCGCGGTCCGCGCGGCCGGTGTGCCGGGCCGCTTCCGACTCAGGTGCAGCAGCAGCAGGGGCAGCAGCAGCAGTTGATGTCGATGGCGCTGTCGGGGGAGACACCGGCCGAGATCGAGTCGAGGTCGCCCTCGGACAGCTCGGCCATGTCGATCTGCGGGGTCTCCGGGACGTGGAACTCGAAGACGCCGGTGTCCAGACCACGCTCCCACAGGCCGACCTGGACGTCGAGGTTGGTGTCGTGGTGTCCCTCGGGCACGGTGCGGACGAGGGTGATCTGGGCGCCCGCGGGGAGCTCCAGCCCGGCCTCGGCGAGCGCCTCGCGCGGGTTGCTGTCGAGCTTGGCCGAGAACTCCTCGCTCGACCAGGCGGTGATCAGGACGCGGGTGTAGGAGTTGACGAATTCGGTCCGCTCTGCGGGATTCAGGGCCATTGAGTCCTCCTGGAGCTTTTCACTTGGCGCGGTGCGCCGTCCTGGAATGGAGTCTTGCACGCCTAATTCAAGCTGCCCAGACTTAATTTCCGATCGCCGAAGATAAGTATTGAGGGGCCTAGGCGGCTGGGGTACGCTCCAAATGGATCGGCATGAATAATGCGACTCCACCCGTACGTATTAAGCATTCGGTAATACGTATTCGGAATCGAATTTCACGTAAGTGATTCGGAGAGCTGATGTCCGGTACGTACGTATCTCCCCGGCTTCCACCGGGACCCGGCGGAACCCAGAGCCTGCGCGCGATGCGTGAGGCGCCGCTCGACTTCGTCACCTCGATGGCGGCCTACGGCGACGTCACCCGGCACGACGCGGACGGCGAGCAGGTCTACATGCTCAACCGGCCCGACCTCGCCAGGTACGTCCTGAAGGAGAACGGGTCCAACTACACCAAGGACCGCACGCCGGACGACGACATGCTCCGCCCGCTCCTCGGCAACGGGCTGCTGACCAGCAGCGGCGACGAGTGGGCCGCGCAGCGCCGTATGTGCGCGCCGGCCTTCCGGCCCTCCGAGGTCGAGCGGTTCGACCAGGTCATCACCGACGCGGCCGCCGGACTGCTGAACCGCTGGACCGGCTGCGGCGAAGGCCAGGCCGTACGCGTCGACCACGACCTGACCGCGCTCACGCTGACGGTCATCGTGAAGGCCATGCTCGGCACCGACATCGGCGGCGCCGGGGACGGGTTCGGGCGCGCGGTGGACGCGGTCAACCGCTTCATCGGCCACTACGTACCGGGTGACGCGATCGACCCCGCGGATACGGCCGTACGATACGCAGGCTTCCACCAGGCGCGTGTGTTCCTCGACCGGGTGACCCGCGTCATCATCGCCGCCCGGCGCACGGGCGGGGGCGGCGGGCACGACCTGCTCACCTCGATGCTCGCGTCCGGGCACGCGATGTCCGACACCGACCTGCGCGACCAGGTGCTGACGATCATCATGGCCGGGCACGAGACCACGGCCAAGTCGCTGACCTGGACGCTCTACCTGCTCGACCGCCACCCGGAGGCGGCTCGGGCGGTGTACGCCGAGATCGACGAGGTCCTCGCCGGGCGGATGCCGACGGCCGCCGACCTGCCGAGGCTGGAGGCCTGCCGCCGGGCCATCCAGGAGGCCATGCGCCTCTACCCGCCCGTCTGGCTCATCTCACGGCGCTCGGTCGAGGACGACGTCATCGGCGGCTACGACGTGCCCGCCGGCACCCTGGTCTGCGTGAGCCCGTGGGTGCTGCACCGCGACCCGAGGTACTGGGACGAGCCCGAGGCGTACAGACCTGAGCGGTTCGCGTCCGGGCGGGCGGCGGGGCACCTCAGCCACCAGTACCTGCCCTTCGGCGGAGGACCGCGCATCTGCGTCGGGCAGCACTTCGCGCTGGTCGAGGCGACGCTCGTGCTCGCCGTGATCCTGCGGGAAGCGCGCCTTGAGCTGGTCGAGGGCTTCCCGGTCGAACCGGAGGCCCTGGTCACCCTGCGGCCCAGGCACGGCATGATGATGATCCCGAGGCCGCGATGACGGCGCAGGAGGCCGCGGTCCACAGGGCCGGGTCCTACGACGCGGCCAACACGACGTGGGGCGGGCTCGGCGGCGAGCTGGCCCGGCTGGAGGCCCAGGCGGCCCTGTCCTTCGACGAGGAGCTGCGCATCCTGCGCGACCTCGGTCTGCCCGGGGCGGGGCCGCTGCTGGAGCTGGGCGCCGGGTCGGGCGCCGTCACCCGCCGGCTGCGCGCCGCCGAGCCCGATCTGCCCATCGTGGCGGCCGACATCGACGAGAAGGTGCTCGCGCACGCCGCGGGCGCGGGAGCCCCGCTCCTGCTGGGCGACGCCGCCCGGCTGCCCCTGCGTACGGGAAGCGTCGGCGGGGTCCTGCTCAGGTACGTACTCCAGCACGTGGCCGATCCGGCGCCTGTGGTCGCCGAGGCGTTGCGCGTGCTGCGGCCGGGCGGCCTGCTGGTCGTCATCGAGGTCGACAGCATGCTGTGGGGCCTGGCCGACCCCATGTACCCCGAGCTCGCGTCGGTGCACGGCACGATGGCCACCGCACAGCGCGACGCGGGGGGAGACCGCCAGATCGGCAGGAAGCTGACCCGGCTGTTGCGCCGGGAGGGCTTCGCCGACGTGGTGCTGCGCCCGTTCGCCACCACCAACGACGACCATCCGACGGAGTCCTTCGCGCCGCACCTCGGCCCGGAGCGGCTGGTCCCGCTGGTGGCGTCCGGCGCGTTGTCGATGGCCCAGCTCGCCCTGGCGACCGACCGGTGGAAGAGGTTCCGCGCCGACCCGGACGCCTGGGTCATGTTGCTCGGATTCGTCGTCGCCGGGACCGCACCGGGCGGCCCGGCCGGATCACCTTGGAGGAAGAGATGAGCCCGTTCTGGAAGATCTTCATCGCGATCTTCTGCTACATCAGCGCGATCGTCGGCCTGGGGCTGGCGATCGCGAACGCCAGCCAGAGGCCGCCCTCGACGACGACCGCCATCATCTACGGAGTCGCCGGCCTGGTCTTCCTGGTCGGAGGCATCGCGCTCAGCCGCAGGCCGCGCTACTAGGCCGCCGGGGAGTGGCCGGTCGCCCGCGGCGGACGCGGACGCACCGGCCTCGCCGGTCACATTGCCGGAGCGGGGCTCAAGTGGGGTCGCAGGGCCGGATCTCCACGATGTCACCGGGCGCGTACGGCATCTTCCGCGCCCAGACCTCGGCCTCCTCGGCCGACTCGACCTCGATGATCCAGAGCCCGCCGATCTGCTCGCGGCCGACGGCGTACGGGCCGGGGACGGCCGGGCCGTCCGGCCGGACCAGTTTGGCCGTGCGGGATCTGGTCAGGCCCGCGCCGTATTTGATGCGGACGCCCGATTCGACCATCGCGCGGCCGAATTGGCGGTGCCCCTCGGCCATGCGCTCGCGCTCGTCGTCGCTGAATGCGTCCCACAGCATTTCGTCGCCGTGGATCAACAGGAGAAAATCCATTTGTTGTCCTCCTTCTCGGGTCTGGCCGCGGACGCATATCCGCGAACCAGACCTCGAGGCGCGGGCGGGCCGCTGAGGCCGTCGTTCCAGAGCCATCTTCCCGGGTGGCGGCGACGCAACTCAACCGAGTTGCCCAAGCTCAGAGGAACTGAGCGGTTCCGGGGCTGTGCGTCAGCTCAGACGAACCGAGCGGTTCTGGGCTCACATCTGACGCCGGGCCAGGCGGGCGAACAGGCCGTCGGCGTCGGAGACCAGCTCGTCGTACTGGCCCTGCTGGACGATCCGGCCGCCGTCGAGCACCACGATCTTGTCGGCGTCCTTGATGGTGGACAGCCGGTGGGCGATCACGATGCGGGTGGCGTTCAGCCGGCGGGTGCTCTCGGCGACCACGTTCTGGGTCGGGTTGTCCAGGGCGCTGGTGGCCTCGTCGAAGAAGACGATGCGGGGCCGGGAGACCAGCGCCCGGGCGATCATGATGCGCTGCCGCTGGCCGCCCGACAGGGTGTTCGTCCCCTCCGACAGGACCGTGTGCATGCCCATCGGCATGGCGGTGATGTCGTCGGAGACGCCGGCCATCGCGGCGGCCTCCCAGGCGTCGTCGACGGTGTGGTTGCTGCTGCCGATGATGTTCTGCCGGATGTCCCCGGCGAGCAGGGCGCCGTTCTGCAGGACGACGCCGCACTGCCGCCGCACCGCGCCGATGTCGAGCTCGCCCAGGTCCTGGCCGTCGTACAGCACGGTGCCCGCGACCGGTTGCTCGAAGCCGAGCAGGAGGCGCAGGATTGTGGACTTGCCGCTGCCGGTGGGGCCCACGATCGCGACGAACTCGCCGGGGTCCACCGACAGGTCGACGTCGCTCAGCACCAGGGGGCCGTCCTCGCCGTACCGGAAGGACACCCGGGAGAAGGCGATACGGCCGGACAGGTCGCCGGGGTCGGCCTTGCCGGTGAGCTCCTCGGGCTCGGCCGCGAGGACCGGGCGCATCTTCTCCAGCATCGGCACGACGCTCATCGCGGTCATCGCGGCGCCGGTGAACTGCAGCACCGAGGCCATGAGCAGGTTGAACGCGGCGAAGAACGACAGGAAGACGCTGATCGGCAGCTCTCCGCGCATCGGCCCGGCCACCACGGCGAAGATGAGGACCGAGCAGACCAGCGGGAACCCGGCGCTGAACGTCGTGACCAGGTTCTGCAGCCGCCGCGCCGACGCGGAGGTGCTGCGGGTCTGCAGGAAGTCGCGGTTCCACACGCCGAACGCCTGGTCCTCGGCCGCGGCCACCCGCAGCTTCGGCACGGCGCTCAGGAGCTGGAACACCCGCGAGGACAGCCGCTGCTCCTGCTCGTACAGGCGGCGTTGCAGACGTATCTCGAAATATCCGGCGACCGCGCATACGAGGACGCTGACCAGCACGAGCAGGGTGGCGATCAGGGCCATCCTGCCGTCGTAGAAGAACACGAGCACGAGGTTGGCCAGCCCGCCGAACAGACCGAGCGTGGCGGTGGTCACGACGCCGGAGAGCATCTCCTGCGCCGCGCTCACGCCGAGCACGGTCGTGCCGAGCTGCCCGGTGGAGTAGTGGGCGAAGAACGTGGCGGGCAGCGACAGCAACCGGGTCCAGGCCCCGGCCTGCAACCGGGCCGACGACCGCCCCTCGATGCGCAGTGCCGCGATGTTCTGCACGATCGACAGCGCGCCGGCCACGAACGCTCCCCCGATGACCAGCAGCGCCCCCTGCACGATGAGGTCGCGCTGGGCGCTCGCCACGAACGTGCCGAGCACCAGCCCGGTCATGGAGGGCACCAGCAGGCCGATGATCGCCACGAGCGTGCCGAGGGACGCCAGCACCCAGAAGTCACGGCGGTTGCGCGCCAGCCCGAACCGCAGCAGCCCTGCCACCGTGCGCACCTCGCGCGGCAGCGGCTGGTACAGCACCTCCGCGCGGTTGGTCAGCGTCTCGGCCACCGCGTGCGTGATGGGGGTGACCCGGTTCTGCCCCGGCTGCGCGAGCACGTAGTGCGAGCCGATCGGCAGCAGCGCCACGGGCGTCTCGTCGCCCTTGCGGAAGCCCACCATGGGGCCGAGGTCCTTCTTCCACCACCCCTCGTCCAGCCGTACGGACCGGGTGCGCACCCCGGAGGCGAGGGCGATGGCCTGGAGGGGGTCGATCTGCCTGCCGTGGGAGCCTCCGGGCGGGGGCGCGGTGACCCGGAACCCTCCGTGGGAGGCGACGAGCCTGGCGGCGGCCAGCGCGGGGGAATCGGTGGTGACGTCGGCCAGCCGCACCCGGGCCTCGGTGTCGCGCACCAGCGTGTCGAAGCCCCGCCGGGCGGTGCGCAGGATGTCCTTCTCCCGCTCGTTCCGCCGGGCGAGCATCTCCAGCTCGCGCGCGCCCTGCCGTTCGACCCGGCGGTCCACGGTGTACAGGAAGCGGGTGGCGTACTCCACCCACCTGGCCCAGATCGTCTCGTCGGCCAGCAGTTCCCAGGTCGTCCTGGCACGCAGCCGGGCCGGGCCCGTGGCGACCAGCCAGTCCCGCTCGGTCACGCAGATGTGGGCGCCCGCGGTGAGCCGGCCCGCGACGCCTTCCGGCATCTCGACCACGCCGTCCTCGACGCCGACCCAGCACAGGCCGTCCACCGACCGGGTCGCCGCGCCGTCGGCCAGATCGGTGGGCGCGCCGGGCGACAGCGCGACGAACTCGCGCGGGGGCAGGTTGTCGCGCATGGCCTGGGCCAGCGAGATGATGCCCGCCTCCAGGCCGCGGACGAACTGCTTGACGGCCACCTCGTGCTCGTCGGGGAGCAGGGGGCCGGACGGGCCGGCCGACAGCCCCCGCAGCCGGCCGAGCGGCATCCGGGACACCCGGGTGCCCGGCACGGGACGGCCCACGATGCTGTGCTTCGGGCCCTTGGGCGAGCCGAGCAGCAGCGACCCCTCGCTGATGCGGCACAGGAAGTTCCACCGGCCCACGGGCTTGCCGTCCTCCAGCCGCACCGCGAACAGGTCGACGGCCCCCTCCTCGACCAGCAGGACCTCGCGCAGGTCGGACGCCACGAGCAGGCGGTCGGCGGAGTAGTCGACGGGCGTCGCGGCCTCGGCGAAGAACGGCGCGAATCCGGTCACGGTCAACCCCTGTCGCCGTTGCTGTGGGCGTTCTCGATGAGCCTCGCGTAGTGGCGGCCGGCGGCGAGCAGTTCCTCGTGACGGCCGCGCTCGACCACCTCGCCCTTGTCGAGCACGAGGATCTCGTCCGCGTCCCTGATGGTGGACAGGCGGTGCGCGATGATGAGGCAGCCGCAGCCGCGGCGGCGCAGGTTGTCGGCGATGATCCGCTCGGTCTCCGGGTCCAGCGCGCTGGTCGCCTCGTCCAGCACCAGCAGCGTCGGCTGGATCGACAGCGCCCTCGCCAGCTCCAGCCGCTGCCGCTGGCCGCCGCTGAAGTTGCGGCCTCCCTCGCGGACGCCGCTGTTCAGACCACCGGGCCGGGCGGCGATCACGTCGAAGATGGCCGCGTCGCGCAGGGCCGCGATCACCACCTCGTCGGCGATGTCGTCGCTCCACAGCGTCAGGTTGTCGCGCACGGTCCCCTCGAACAGCGTGATGTCCTGGTCGACGTAGGCGATGGACGCGGCCAGGGCCATACGCGACTGTTCGAGCCTCGGACGGCCGTCCAGCAGGACCTGGCCCGACCCGGGCACGTACAGGCCGGCGGCCAGCTTGCCGACGGTCGACTTGCCGCTGCCCGAGTGGCCGACGACCGCCACGCGGCGGCCCGGCACGATCGAGAACGACAGGTCCTTGATCACCGGCGGGGCGATCGGGTTGTATCCGAAGGACACGTGCGAGAACTCCATGCAGCCGTCCAGGCGTCCGTCCGCCGGCTCCTCGCCGGGCCTCGGCTCGAAGCACTGCGCGACCGGGTAGCGCTCGACGTCGTACAGGCGGTTGATGTCCGCCGAGATGTTCTGGAGCTGCCCGCCCAGGTTGGTGAGCTGGGTCACCGGACGCGACAGGGAGTTGAGCAGCGTCTGGAAGGCGACCAGCATGCCGACGCTGATCACCCCGTCGACCACGCGCAGCCCGCCGATGAGCAGGATGAGCCCGCTGTTGATCCCGGCCAGCAGCGGGGGGACCACGGTGAGCGTGGCGGTCGCCACGCCGAGCCGCTGCTTGGCGGTGACGGCCTTGGCGAGGAACCCCGACCAGCGCTGGAACGCGTTCGGCTCGGCTCCGCTGGCCTTGACGGTCTCGATGAGCTGCAGGGTGTTGAACGTCGTGGACGTCAGGTTGCCGATGTCCGCGCGAAGCGCCGCCACCGCGTCCGTGCGTGCCCGGGAGACCCGCCTGAGCACGAGGATGTTGAGCATCGCCATGCCGACCCCGAGCAGGCCGAGCATGAGGTCGTACCGGATGAGGATCACCGCGTAGAACAGCACGAGCACCAGGTTGATGACGGTGATCGCCAGGTCGCGGGAGAGGATCTCGCCGACCATGTCGTTGGCCTGCACGCGTTTGGCCACCTCGGCCGGGCGGCGTTGCAGGTAGAACTCGACCGGCAGCCGCAGCAGATGCCGGAAGAAGCGGGCCGAGCTCACCAGCCCGAACCTGATCTCCAGCCGCAGCAGGTAGTGCCGCTGCACGGAGGTCAGGACGAACACCGAGACCGCGGTCACCGCCATCCCGAGCAGCAGGGGGTACAGGAAGTCGGGGTCGCGACCGGACAGGATCCGGTCGATGAACAGCCGGCTGAAGGCCGGGCCGATGATGCCCGGGATCACCAGGATCAGGCTGGCCAGCAGGATCAGCGGCAGCGCCCGGCCGGACGGCATCCGCCGCGACAGCAGGGCCTGGCCGACCCGGGTGGGGCGCCCACCGGGCTCGAAGTCCGGGCCGGGCTCGAACGTCAGCACCACCCCGGTGAACCCGGAGTCGAAGTCCGCCCAGTCGATCAGGCGGGGGCCGCTGGCCGGGTCGTTGACCGCGACGACCTTCTTCCCGAACCGGGTGCGCACCCCCTCCACGACCATGAAGTGCTGGAACGCCCAGAAGATGATCGCCGGCTTGGCGACGGTGCGCAGGTCGGCGGCCTCCATCTGGAAGCCCCTGGCGATCAGGCCGTGGCGCCGGGCCGCGGCGAGCACGCTGGAGGCCTTGGCCCCGTCACGGGAGACGCCGCAGGCCGACCGGAGCTCCTCCAGCGGGACGAACTTCCCGTAGTACCCGAGGATCATCGACAGGGAGGCGGCGCCGCACTCGACCGCCTCCATCTGGATCACCGTCGGCGTGGTGCTCCGCCATCTCCCCCAGCGCGCCTTGGGCTCCTTGCCGTCCTTGGCCCCCTTGGCGGCGGCCGGACGCCGCGGCCCACCCCCCTCCGGGGCCAGGGGTGGGCTCGCCGTGGCTTGGCTCATTCGTCTCTCCTCTTGGAGCCGTGACTGGTGCCGCTCAGCGGCCGAGGAGCAGGTCGAACAGCGTCTGACCGCCCAGGTTGATCGAGCCCGTGACGTTGACCTGCGACGAGAGCCGCATCGGCGGGCCGTCCTTGGTGGACCAGGCGAACCCCGAGGTCGTGCCCGGGTCCCGCTCCAGGTCGACGATCACCAGCCGGGGCGGTGCTCCCTTGACGTAGCCGCGCGCCGCCGCCTCACCGCCGACGAGGTCCGCCACACCCTCCAGCATCAGCGGGTACGTGCTCACCGACGCGACCCGGCCGCGCAGCAGCCCGAAGGCCCCCGGCGGAGCCGAGGAGACCGCGAGGTCGACCTCCCTGCCGGGGACGACGCCCAGCGTGCGGTCGCCCGGGACGAACAGCATCGCCACCAGCCGGTCGTCGGGCGCGTCGGTGCGCTCGATGGTCATCAGGTCCTCGCCCGGCGTGACCATGTGCCCGTCGTCGGCCGTGCTGGCGACCACGTGCCCGGTGAACGGGCTCTTGATCAGGCGCGAGGTGTCGTCGAGCTGGACGATCTCCGCCACCGCCTGGCCCCGCTGGACGGTGTCGTCCGGGTGGACGTACATCGAGCGGACCATCCCCGCGTACGGGCTCTGCAGCTGGGCGGTCCCGCCCGGATGGGTGAGCAGGCCGGTCGCGGACACCGTGATCGGCATCCGGCCGACGAAGGCCCACGCGGTCACCGCCGCGACGATGATCAGCACGACGAACGTGGCGATCCATCCCCGCGGGGAGGCCAGCAGGGTCGGGGAGTCGAGCTCGTCGGGCTCCCGCATCCGCTGGAGCGCCTTGTAGCGGAATTTCATCGCTCATCCCCGCTTGCTGCCGATGACCAGCTCGCCCACGCTGCCCTCGGTGAGGTAGTCGAGCCCGCTCGCGGCGGCGAAGTCCCCGGCGTCGCCGCCGCCGAGCCCGCACACCGCCAGGTCCATCGCGGTCCCGACGAGATAGAGCGTCTGGTACAGCACGCCGACGTGCTTGAGCATGAGGGAGTAGGCGATCGTCTCGTACTTCCACATCACCCGGCCGAAGCGCGCGGTGACCACGAGCAGCACCTGCGGGTCGGCCTCCAGCAGCGCGGACGCCCTGGCCCGCCGCACGAGGATCTCGGTGGCCGGGCCGGGCTCGGCCACGCGCTCCAGCGCGTGCCCGGCGGTGTCGTAGTGCCACAGACCGGGCTCGGCCCCTTCGCACGACACGATCAGCGGGTAGACCTCCAGCTCGTGGATGGACCCGCCGGACGGGTACGGCCGGTCGACGAGCTCCGCCCCGTCGGGCGAGGTGAAGGAGTTGCGCCTGCGCATCGACCGGTACAGCAGCTCCCCGAGCCGGTCGACCGTGATCGGGGAGTCGGCGTCGTGCTCGCGCAGCGAGCGGCGCCGCTCAAGGGTCTCGGTCAGGCTGGGGTCGGACTTGGCCGCGAGCTCCAGGTCGGGTGGAGCCAGCGGGATCCGCGGGCCGTCGAACGGCGCGGGGGCGGCGGGCAGCGGGCCGAACCTCGGCCCGAGCGGGTAGGTCCCGCCGTACCGGCCGGTGAGGCGCGGCCCCCGGCTGTGGGCGTGCAGCCAGAGGTCGCGGGGGGTCCACTGCGCGTGCGACTGGTCCTCGTCCTCGGACGTGCGCGTCAACAGGCCGGCGGCGTCGAAGAACCGCAGCACCTGCTCGACCGGTACGCCGGGCAGGGCCTCGGCCAGCTCGGCGGGGGTGGTCCAGTCGGCGAGCGCGCCGAGGATCCCCGCCGCCCGCGGGGCCAGTTCGACGACGCCGGCGTGACGCGGGGAGCGCACCGTCAGCACGCCGTCCTCGGCGGTCGCCACGGCGAACCGCGACAGCTTCACCCTGGCGTCGGGGGCCGGGGCGGCGGCGGGCTCCAGCGGCCCGCTGCCGACGGGCCGCAGCCGGGCGCCGTCCACGCTGTACTCCAGCAGCCCGCTCCTGGCCAGGCGGCGCACGAGCATGTTCCAGCGGAGCAGCCCTGCCTCGCCGTCGCCGTCGACGACCGCCGCGGTGAGGCCGGCGTCGGTCATGTCCCCGGCGGCGAGCGCACCGAGGGCCGCCACGGTGCCGGGAGGCAGGTCGCGAAGCCCGATGGCCCCCACGGGCGCGGACACGCGCAGCGCGCCGCCGGACTCCGCCAGCTCCGCGTCGCGGCGGAGCCGTACCTTTGTCTGGGTCACAGTCTGCTCCTCCGCGCTCAGAAGAAGACGCTCGTGGGGTTGAGCTGGTCTTCCGTGCTCGCCTGTGGCACCCAGCCGAGCTCGGCCGGCACGTCGTACAGGCGTCCCGCGCCGAGGCGCCGCCAGAAGTGCCGCATGCCGGGCGCGATCATCCGTACGACGTTGAGGTCCAGGTCGGGGCGGGTCTGGTCGACCACGATCACCTCGATCCCCGCGGCCTTCGCCCTGGCCACGCACGTCTCGACGTCCCTGGCCAGGTCGTCGCCGTCGGAGGGGGCGTAGTCGGCGGGCGTGCGCGGGCGCTGGGCAGGGTCGGGGACCAGCCACGGCTCGTTCGCCAGCTTGGTCTCCTTCCACCAGGCCAGGGTGGCGATGTCGTTGTCCAGGTAGAGGGTGTTGCCCTGCTCGTCGCGCCGTTCCACCGACGGGAGGAACTGGTTGACCTCGGTCAGCGTCCTGATCGCCGCGATCTTCGGGTCGAGGTGGGCGCCGAAGCCGACGATGACGTCCTCGACCGGGTGGCCGATCCGGTGCGAGACCCCGACGAACGCGGGGATGCCCAGGTCGGTGGTGATGTCGAGGAGCCAGATGCTGCGACCCATCCCCTCGTAGAACTCGCGCAGCGTGTCGACATACGGATCGCGCAGCGAGTCGAGGTCGAAGGCGGGGCGCCGCGCCCGGTTGTACCACCACAGGGCGACCGCGTCGCGCTCGACGAGCTCGCAGAACCCCTGGAGGATCGCCTCTTCCATGGAGTTGCCGGACGCGTTGCCGTTGGAGTCGCCCACGCAGTAGAAGTGGCGTTCCAGGTCCGGGTGGCCGTACCAGGCGTACCCGGAGGGGATGAGCCGCTCGCGGCCGTCGGTGAGCGACCAGGCGGGCGACCAGTCGATCGGCAGGTCGGTGCGGAACCTCTCCGGCACCAGGTGCAGCCGGTGGCTCGGGTCCTTGTTCCACTCGTCGCGCCCGGCGTACTGGGACGGGGAGAAGTGGAGCAGGGACTCCACGTGGACGGCGAGGGCCGGGTCGAGGTCGGCGTAGGCGGCCTTGCGCACCTGCTCCTCGCCCCGCCACACGCCCGAGTACCGCTCGATGGCCTCGCACAGGGCGCTGACCTTGGCCTGGATCTCGGTGCGTCCCTTGCCGCCGCTCTGCCCGCGAAGGTTACGGCGCAGCAGGTCCATGTTGTCGCCGACCATGGCGAAGTTGTGGCCGGCGGTGAAGCTGTAGGTGACGCCGTTGTCGTACTCGGCGAAGGTGTGCAGCCGGGTGACCGCGCCGATGAGCGGGCTGATGTGCCGCTCCAGCCGCTGGTAGGTCTGCGAGGGCGGTTCGATGCGGTACCCGCCGTCGGTGACGTGCCGCGCGTCGCGCGACGACAGCACCACCTTCGGGCTGCGCTCGGTGACCAGCGTCGGGTCGCCGCAGGCGGGGCACTGCGGCAGCCGGATCATGGTGTGGTCCGTGGCGGCCAGCGTGCGCAGGTCGATCGTGGTCATCTTGCCTTCGAGCCGCGACGGCGTGCCGGTGGCGGCCATCCGTGCCATCTCCACCGCGAGCAGCCCGCCGACCAGGGACGGTCCCGCCGGGTTCGCCTCCAGCGCGGGGTGGTACGGGATGCCGTCGCCGTGCTTGCCGGCCAGGTAGCGCTCCACCTGGCGGTTCCCGCTGATCCGCTGGGACAGGCAGGCCCAGCAGCCGGTACGGCCCGGCTGGATCACGGGCCCGGCCCACAGCGTCAGCCCGGTCGGCTTCACCAGCGCCCACGGGTGCTCGGCGGCGAGGTAGGCGGCGTTGAGCCGTTCGAGTGACGGGTCGAGGTAGTCGTTGACGACGACCAGGGAGAGGGCGCCGCCGGGCGCCGCGGCCTCCTCCTCGACCAGGGCGTGCCTGACGCGCAGCCCGTGTTCCCGCAGTTGCGCGACCACCGCGCCGGTGTCGGCGCCCTCGCCGGCCACAACCGTGAATTCGGTCTCCGCGAGCGCGGCCTGTACGGTCTTCGGGTCGATTCCCTGCGCGTCCCAATACGCGAGCGTGCTGTCCGGCCAATCCGGCCGGCCGTCCGCCAGGTGTCCCAACGCGTCGAATTTACGGATGGCGACCATGACCTGCATAAGCGATAACTCGGCGCCCAACGCTCCTGCGATATCGGCTATCGTGTGCCGTCCGTCCAGGTAGGGGAGCACCTTGACGCACTCGGCCCCCTTGATGAGGTAGTGCTGGCCTTCGGCGAGAAGGAAGACCTTCGATCCCTCGACCACCTGGGCGGCGAAGTGTGCTTTGAGGCGTGGGCGATCCATGGCACTCCCCGTATGGGCTCATTTCCATTGATCGCAGAGTCGCATCGGCCCAGGACCGTGTAAAGACGTAATTCCGGCATACGTATTCGGGTGTCCTTTATAAGTGCCGCGTACGGATTGCGTATCCGGGAAATGCGTACGACGCCCGCCGGCACAGGCCGGCCTACGCCTCGCGGTAAGCTCGGTCCGGGTGCCGTCGGGCGGCGCACAGTCCGTTACGCATCCCGACATACCGCCCTATATAAGGCGATAGGTCCTTTGATGGTGCATTAGGTATTGACAAGGGACTAGTCATACGCGGCATGATCCTGGTGTAGACGTAAGCACCCGGGCTCTGGGGGGAACGATGTTGTCAGGGCAGCAGGTGCTGCACCGCGACATCGAGTTACGTGTGATACAGGAGGCGCTTTCCGCGGCGTCCGCGGGAAAGCCGTCCGTCCTGTTGATCCTCGGCCCGAAGGGCATCGGGAAGACCACACTGCTCCACGCCGCGCTGACCGAGAGGCCGGACACCGGCGCCATCCTGACGGCACGCGGCCACCCCGCCGAGCACGACTACCCCTTCGGAGTGGTCCGCCAGCTCTTCGACCCCCTCCCGGCGGGCGACATGCCGCCCGCCGAGCCCACCTCCGGCCCTCTGCTCGTCCCCGGGCACGCCTATGAGGCCCACGGCACCGGGCTCGTCGCCCCCGACCTGCTGCAGAGCCTGTACCGGGCGACCCGCTCCATCACCGGCCCCAAGCCGCTGATCATCGCCATCGACGACGCCGACCAGGCCGACGCCCAGTCGGCCCAGTGGTGCTCGTACATCGCCAGGCGGCTCGACTCGCTGCCCATCGTCATGATCCTCACCGCCGACTCGCACTCCCGGCGTGGCCACGACGCCGTCCGGGACATCGCGGCCCTGCCGTACGCGCGGCTGCTCCAGCCTTCCCCGCTCTGCCGTACCTGCACCGGGCAGCTGCTGGAGTCGGCGATCGGCGCCGCGGTCGACGCGGAGGTGGCGGCGGCCTGCCACCAGCTCACACAGGGGAACCCGCTGCTCCTCCACCAGCTGGCCGGCCAGCTCGTCGCGGCCAAGGTGAGCCCGGAGAAGACCGAGCTGCCCCGCGTGATGGAGCTGGGGGCCACCTCGCTGACCGAGACGGCGCTCGGATGGCTCCTGGCCCACGACCCCGCCAGCGTCGACCTGCTGAGGAGCCTCGCCATCCTCGCCCCCGACGACGGGCTGGAGACCGCGGCCATGCTCTCGGGGTTCGGCCAGCTCGCGGCCAGGGAGGCGGGCGAGACCCTGCGCAGGGCGGGGCTCCTCGTCGGCTCGCCCCCCGACCGGTTCGTCCACCAGCACATCCAGCAGACGATCCTGGCCGGGATGGATCCTCTGGTCCGCGACGACCTCCACCGCAGGGCCGCGAAGCTCCTCTACCGCTTCGGCGCCCCCGTCAACCGGCCGGCCGGCCACCTGATGTCGACCGGCCCGACCGCCGACCCGTGGACCGTGGCAATCCTGCGCGAGGCGGCGCGCGAGGCCGTGGCCGAGCACGCCTGGGAGCCCGCGGCCCGCTACCTGCACCGCGCGCTCGCCGAGTCCGACGAGCCGGCCGTCGACCTTGAGATCACCGCCGAGCTGGGCGCCGTCGAGATGCAGCGTGACCTGCCCGCGGCCCTGCGGCACCTGCGCACCGTCTTCGGCCGCGTCCGCACGGCCCCGCAGAGGATGAGCGCGCTCGCGCCCTTCGCCAACATCCTGGTCACCGCCAACTCGGCCGAGGCCGGCGGCGTCTTCGCCGAGGCCGCCCAGATCGCCGCCGAGACGCCTTCGGCGTTCGGCGCCGACCTGCTGTTCATCTTCAGCGCGCAGGCGATGCTGTGGGGGCGGTCCACCGGCGTCCTGCGCGAGCTGGTCCGGTCGATGCACGCGATGGCCACCCCCCAGGCGAGGGAGTTCCTCAGCGCGCTCGCCCTCCTCACCGGCGTGAAGGGGCGCGGCCTGACGCGGACGCTCACGCTGACCCGGCGCTGCTTCGACGGCAAGGGCGTCGTCCCGCTCGGGGCGGTGCTCCCCCTGGTCTGGGGCGACCGCATCGACGAGGCCTCGTACTGGTCCGAACGCGTGGTCACGGAGGCGCGCGCGGTCGCCTCCGACACCCGGCTGGTCATGGCGCTGGTGGTCCGCTCGGAGGTGCGTTACCAGCTCGGAAGCCTGGAGGCCTCGCTGCGCGACGCCACCGAGGCGACCCGCCTCGCGGAGCTCACCCACACCGAGGGGTTCGCCATGGCGGCCACGGCCAACGCGGCCAGGGCGCTCGTCGAGCTCGGCGCGCTGGACGTCGCCGAGTCGCTGCTCCGGGCCGTCGACCCCTACGGCGACTGCCATCCCCTGATCTCCGGCCACATCATGGACGCGCTCGGACGCCTGTACATCGCCCAGGGCAGGCCCCGGGACGGCCTGCGGATCCTGCTGGACTGCGGGCGGCGCCTGACCGCGTCCGGCATCACCAATCCCGCCTGCGTCCCCTGGGGGACCAACGCGATCCTCGCGTACATGCTGTTCGGCGAGCGTACGGCGGCGCGGGCGGCGGCCGAGCGGGAGCTGGAGCTGGCCCGCGCCTGGGGCGCGCCGACGACCATCGGCCGCGCCCTCAGCGCCGGAAGCGTGGCGTACGAGGGAACCGCCCGGCTCGACATGCTGCACGAGGCGGTCGACCTGCTGCGCACCAGGGGCGCCAGGCTGGAGTACACCCGGGCCCTCATCCGACTGGGCATCGCCCAGCGCCAGACCGGCGACGACCACAGGGCGCGCGAGACCCTGACCGCCGGACTCGACCTCGCCGTCGACTGCGGCGCGGTCCGGCTCGCCTCGCTGGCCGACAAGCACCTGGCCGTCGCCGCCACCCGCCCCTCCTCCGGCGTGCGGCGGGAGAACGCCCATCCGCTGACGACCGGCGAGCGCCGCGTCACCGACCTGGTACTTCAGGGCATGAGCAACCTTGAGGTGGCGACCATCCTGTCGATCAGCAAGCGGACCGTGGACACTCATCTCGCCCGCATCTACCGCAAGCTGGGCATCCACACCCGCGCGGAACTCGTCGCCATCCTTACCAGCCTGACACCCGACACCCCCGCGGACCCGGACCTCAGAAAACAGCCCCCGCCGACGTTCGAGGACCACATGGAGTACCGCACGGTCCTGTGATCCGGCGCGAATGGCGTCCCCGCCGCCATTGTCGTCGGCACACGGAACCCAACGCGGGAAACTGACATCCATTTGTTTCCACGCGCGGCATCGGTTCTTCAACGCCCCCCATCTGACACCTCGGTCCACCGCGGCCTCGTCCATCGCCGCGCGCCGAAGACGTAACGCGATGTTCACATGAGCCGGGACCGGGGCCTGAGGTGTACGCCCCGGCGGCGACGCGCGAGGGCTTCCGGGCAGGTCCGGCAGCGCCCTCGCCCGCTCCCGGCCAGGCGTTGAACAGGGGTTACATGCGTCAATCGTGACACTTTAGACGCTTCGTGGCCCCTTGACCGTTTTATTGCACCTTTATACCATCCGGATCATCTTTCCCCGACGCCACAGTGGCGTCGCTCTTCCAAGGACGCCCTGCTCCTGACCTGGGACCGGTCGTCCCTGCCCCCTGAGGAGTCGTCATGCCAAGCACCGCCAGGTGCAGGAGACCTGTGTACGGGAAGGTGGCGGGTGTCGCGGTCATGGCCGTGACCGCACTCGTGCTGCCGTTGAGCCCGTCCGCGAACGCGGACAGGGACACCCATTCACATGGGAAGCCCACGCAATGTAGCTCCGACCCGAACGCTCACATCGCCTCCGTGCCTAGCCCCGAGTCGTTCCTCGGTTTCCCCCTCGGCAAGGGCCAGTCCCGCGTCGTGACGACCGAAGAGATCCAGAAGTACGTCAAGGCCGTCGGGAACGCGTCCAGCCGGGTGGTCACCGGCACGATGGCGCGGAGCGTCACCGGCCAGGAGCTGCCCTACGCCATCGTGTCCAGCGAGAAGCACATGGCCAAGGGGCAGCTCGCGAAGATCGCCAAGCAGATCCAGGAACTGCGTGACCCGCGGTCGCTCCGGCCGGACAAGGCCGCGCGCATCGCCGCGGACACCCCCGCCATCGTCTGGATCGCGGGCAACGTCCACGGCGGCGAGAAGAGCGGCGCCGACGCCGCGCTGAAGACGCTGTACGAACTGGCCGGCGGGCTGTCCTGCGACGTCGCCAAGCGCAACGAGAACACCGTCACGGTCATCGTGCCGACCCAGAACCCGGACGGCCGCGACGCGAGCCGCAGGCAGAACGAATACGGCTTCGACCTGAACCGGGACTGGTTCGCCCGCAGCCAGCCGGAGACCGACGGCAAGATCGCGATGCTGCGCGACTACCCGCCGCAGGTCTTCGTCGACGCCCACGAGATGGGCGGGCGCCAGTACTTCTTCCCGCCGAACGCCGATCCGATCCACCACGAGATCGCCGACCAGCCCGTCGACTGGATCAACCGGATCGGGGCCGCCAACGCGGCGGGCTTCGGCTACAACGGCGCCTGCGGCGGCGCGGTCACCACGGAGTGCTACTTCAACTACGCCACCTATGACCTGTTCTACATGGGGTACGGCGACACGGTGCCCGCCGCCGGCTTCGGCGCCGCAGGTATGACCTTCGAGAAGGGCAGCACCTCGGCGGTCGAGGACCGCGTGCAGCAGCAGTTCAACACGCAGTGGGCCACCACCGGCTGGGCGGCCGCCAACAAGAACGAGATCCTCAACAGCTACTACAAGATCTGGCAGACGGCGCTCGCCGAGGGCGCGTCCGGCGCGCTTGAGCCCAACCAGGTCGTGCAGCCGACCAACACCGTCCAGTTCCCGGTGGCCGACATCAAGATCCGGTCGTACTTCCTGATGCCCGACCGGCAGCTCGGCGACGTGCGCCGTCTGGTCGAGCGGCTGCGGGGCATGGACGTCGAGGTCTACGAGCTCGAAAAGGCGATCACCGTCCCCAACGCCCGGATCTTCGGCGGCCGTACCGCCAAGAACCTCAAGGTTCCGGCGGGGGCGTACTGGATCCCGATGAACCAGCCGCAGAAGCACTGGATCCAGGCGCTGATCGGCGAGGACCCCTACGTTCCCTTCCCCTACTTCTACGACGTCTCCTCCTGGAGCAACCCGCTGCTGATGGGCGTCGACACCGTCTACACCGGGGACGCGCTGTCGCCGAAGGCCGAGCGGGTCAAGCGCCTCGAAGGCGGCGTCGACTGCTCGGTGTCGAAGAACGGCTCGTACTCCTACGCGCTGGACTCCGCCGCCGCCTCAGAGCTCACCTTCCGGCTCCTCGGCTCGGGCGTGGCCCTCACCCGCGACCTCAAGACGGGCGTGGTCAGCCTGCCGGCTCAGGCTATGGACAAGAACGCGCTGGACAAGCTGGCGCGGTCGGTCGGCGTGACCCTCAAGGGCAGCTCCAAGCCGGCCACCGGCACCGCGCTGCGCCTGCCCGACACCGGTCTGTTCGCCGGCACCGGCATCTCCACGACCTCCGGGTCCTACGGTGAGACGCGCTACGTGCTCGGCAGCCGCTGGGGTCTCAACCTCAAGCCGGTGACGACCGCCGACATCAACGACAACACCGCGGCGTTCACCGGGCGTACCGCGCTGATCGTCCCGGACGGCAGCAGCGCGACCGGCGGCCTGACCGCGCAGGGCCTCGCGAACCTCAAGGCATGGGTCGCCGCAGGCGGCACGTACCTCGGGCTGCGTAACGAGGGCACCAGGGTCGCCCGCGCCGCGGGCCTGACCTCCACCACCGAGAAGGCCAAGCCGACCGGCTACCAGGTCATCGGCTCGCACTTCCGGGTGAACGTGGCCAACACCAGCGCGGTGGCGCTCGGACGCCCGGCGGAGGACTTCCAGTTCAACAACGGCGACCCGATCCTCAACCCGACCCAGACCGGCGTGAACGTCCTCACCTACCCGGCGGGCGACACGTTCTGGTCCAACGGCTACACCGTGAAGGCCGACACCCTGAAGGGCACGGCCGCGCTCGTCGACGAGCCGACCGGCACCGGCCACGCCGTGCTCTTCGCCTACAACCCGCTGTTCCGCGCCTACAACGAGAACGGCATCCACCTGGTCGCGAACGCACTGCTCGCCCCGGCGCCCGCCGCCTCACCCCAGCCGCAGCAGCGACTGGCGACGCCGCAGAGCAGCGCGGACGCCCTTCGCGCACAGGCGGAGTCCACCGACGAGCCGGCCAACCTCGGCGGTGAGTGGCGGCCCATCACCATCCAGGTCGCCGAGGCCGACCTGGCACGTACCGAGGCCGTGATCGGGAAGTACACCGACACGGGCAGCTCGGCCGTGGCCGACGGCTCGGCCTACATCACGATCCCGAACCCCGAGGGCCTCTCGGCCGACGAACACCCCTTCCTCCGCGACCTGGTCCAGGCCCTCAACACCGCAGGCATCCCCCTGCGCTCCGTCGTGGGCTGACCCCGTCCCCTCCTAGAAGGCAAAGCCGAGTCCCGGCCGGGCAACCCCCGGCCGGGACTCCGGCGTCCCAAAACCCGAAACACCACGCCGAAAGCCGGACGGCGCACAGGCCGGGGACGCGGACCACGCGGCATCTCCCTCTCCGGGCATCCGGTGAGCTATGCGTTACCCATCGAACATGCTCTGGTTGCTACGAACAGGCCGGAAGGCCGCTCACGGCAGAAGCGTCAAGGCGGTGGTGTGTCGAGGACGCACAATTGTGAAATGGCGACGGTCCACAGTCGCGATGTCAGTGATGCGTAGCCGCTCAGCGCACGCCAGAACGGAAGCATCCGCAGTGCCGAGAGGGAGGTCTCGATACGTGGATACGAACTCCGCCATCCGTAGCCAATCGGATGGGTGCACTGGTTGTACAGCGAAAACACCGCGGGCGAAGTCGCCCAAGAATTTGATCTCCGCTTCGGCCCCCAGACGCGTCGAGATGAGATAGGCGGCTTCTGTAACCACCAGAGTAGGCACGATGAGTGGTCCAGGATGGGACTCGAGCAAGGCAAGGCACGCCTTGTGATGCCTGTCATCGGCATCGACATATGCGTACAAGGGCCCTGCGTCCATGATCAGAGGGGCTACGACGCCTCCCTGTGACGGCGAGCCCATTCCCGGTCCAGAATCTCGCGGATACGTTCCGAGATGCCATCTTCCCCACTGTGACCGGCCCCAGCGGCGAGCAACTGTCGACGCCCCCCGCTGGGAAGATGCGCCTCAATGGCCTCTCGGGTCCACTCGGACACCGTCATGCCTCGCCGCTCGGCTTCATGCCGCATACGAGCATCAAGCTCATCCGACAGCTTCACCGTGGTGCGCTTCATGTATGCCAGCATACCGATCCGACTCAGCGTTAGATTGAAGTTACTGAAAGTACGGATTGAACGATGTCCCGAACCGCTGACGCGGGCCAAGTGATCGCGTAGACACCGACCGGAAGCATGGCCGCACGGTCCTACGGCTCGCGCGATCGTGTGATACCCCCCTCATCGTCCCTACGAGGGGTCGTGAGGCGATGGGTGCCTTCTGTGGCTGAAGGTTGAGAGGGGGTTGTCAGCCCGTGGGGGAGGTGAGGGTGGCGGGGACCGGGACGTTCAGGTGGTGGAGGAGGGAGGCCAGTTCGCGGTCGAGTTGTTTGCTGACTTCGGTGATGGCGGGGTTGCCGAAGCTGGAGAACTGGGTGGTGGGTTGTTCCACCGTGAACCAGGTCTCGCCGTCGGCGTCCTCGTAGATGGCCGTGCGGAGGGGCGCGTACAGCAGGACGGCGGGGTTGTGGTGGTACATGCGCTGGGCGATCACGTGGTTTCCCATCAGGTACTCGACGCAACGCCACCGGTCCCCCGCGAGCCGCATGATGTGGGTGAAATCCCCGCTCCAGTAGAGGATGAAGTTGTGCGGGGCGTTCTCGGCCGTCGCCTGGAGGATGGCGTCCCAGTCGGCGTCGTCCTCGGCGAGCCGCTCGAAGCGTTCGGCCTCGAACGCCGGGACGGCCTGCTCGTACCGGGCGCGGAAATCGTCGAACGGCGCGCCGACCGCCATGGACAGGCGGTTCACCCAGTGCGGCACGACTTCGATCCTGTGGCGTACCTGCTGGCCCATGATCCCTCCCGATGTGTCGTCCGCTCCGGACGGGGCGGTCATCACCGGTAGCCGGGGGCGCACACCTGCCTTTGGGGAGTCTTCCGCGCGGGATGCCGTGCTCTTTGCACGCGGGGTGCGCAGGTCAGGCGGCGAAGAGCAGGAGCAGGCCCACGACGGTGTAGGCGACCATGAGGAGAAGCAGGGGGATCTGGCCGAGGACGGCGGCGCGGCGGGGGAACAGGGCGAGGGCGCGGTCGTGGGCGAGGACGGTGCCGAGCACGTGGCCGACGACGATGACCGTCACCTGGAGCATCGCGATTCCGGCAGGGGTGGTGCCGGCCGCGCTGAGGGTCCAGCCGGCGGTGCCCAGCCAGTCGGCCCCGGTGCCGAGCGGGTCGGAGAGCAGGGCGAGGGTCCGCTGGCCTTCCAGGAGGAAGAGCGTGTAGTAGTGCGCGACCACGTACCCGACGGCGATCGGCACGATGGCGTGGGCCAGTTCGCCCGCCGTCGTGCCCGGCTCCGCCTCGCCCCAGCGGCCGGCCAGCGCGGTCGTACCGAGGTAGGCGGCGAGCACCAGGCCGATGACGGTGACCAGACCGGCCGTACCCATCACCGGCGACGGCAGCGCGCTCTCCTGGACGAAGCGCACCCAGATCGGCGCGTTGGAGAGGCTGTCGTACATGGTGGAGCCGAGGAGCACCACCACCAGCACCGTCAGTCCGGGCGCGGGCCGTAGGCCGGCCATGCCGTCGAGGGAGTTGCGCCAGGTCACGACGCCGTCGCGGCGTCTCACCACCGGGGCGAGGCTGCCGACCAGGGTGCTGTACGCCTCGAAGGCGTCCCCACGGTCGAACCAGTCCGACCCGAAGACCACCGCTCCCGCGAGCATGGCCAGCGTGTACGCCGCGAGCCAGAACGTGATGACGGGAAGGGTGGCCCGCTCGGGGGCGACCAGTTCCAGCCACACGAAGGCGAAGATGCCGGCCGCCGCGGGCCAGTATCCGAGACCGGGGGGAAGCCGCCGCAGCCCGAGCCGGGGGTCGCGCCCGAGCGCCGCGCAGGCCAGCAGGTGCAGCGTGCGCAGCGGGTTGAGGGCGCGCCACACCGGGCCGAACAGCAGCGACAGCGGCACCAGGCCCACCCAGAACACGACGTAGAAGACCCCTGCGGTGGGGTTGTCGACGTCGTCGGGGCCGAAGAGCAGGCCGACGCAGAAGTACGTGGCGGCGGCCAGGCCGGCGAGCCGCCATACCCACGGCCAGGCCGTGGAGGACACGGCGCGCTGGAGCAGGGCGGACAACGGGCGGGTGCGCGCGAGGGCACCGCCCAGCCTGGGCTCGGTCCACAGCGCGCCGAGCGCCACGAAGGACACGAGCAGCGCGAGGATCGCGCCGGTCAGCGCCGCCGAGAACGGGATCGGCAGGTCCTGGCGCCCGCCGATGCCGTGAGCCAGGAGCACCCCGCCGCCTAGCGCACCAGGAGCTGGCACAGCTGCAACTCCGTGCCGTGGGTCTCGACCTCGAACAGCCCGCTCTGGTCGGCGACGAACTCGATCTTCGCGGGGGTGCCGGGCTTGAGGTCCGCCGCCTTGTCGTAGCCGTGTACGTGCGCCACGTCCGCGACGTCACTGGTCACCGTGATCCGTACCGTCTGGCCCTTGGTCACGTCGACCCGTCCGGGCGGGGGCGTCACGGTGCGACCGGCGATGGTCACCACGATCTCCTTGACCGTCGAGGCGCCGGGAGCTGCGGCGGCGTTCGAACCGCCGCAGGCCGACGTGGCCATCAGCAGCGCGAAGGCGAGCGCCAGGGCGGCGAGCAACGGACGGCGGCGGGCGAGGGTGGACGTCATCGGCGGTTCTCCTGGGGGTGGAGCGATGTGGCTTGGCGGCCTTGCGTGAGGAGGGGGGACGGGGGGTTCGACGTCGCTCGGCGACCTGGCGCGACGGGGGTGAGGATGGTGCTCAGCGTCGCTTGGTCGTCTTGGTGGTCTTGGCAGGTGGTTTCCTGCCTGGGGCGGCCGTGCGCTGGGCCGGGGGTTTCCTCGCCTTGGCGCCGGTTGAAGGGCGGCGGGCCGTGGCGTCGCCGGATGCGGGACGGCCTCCCGAGCCGTCGGCCGGTGCCGGGCGGCGGGCCGCGCGGACCACCATGACGCCCACTCCGACGACCAGGACGGCGGGCACCAGCCAGACCATCACGCCCGTACCGGAGTCGGACCGCGTTCCGGCCTTGGGCGCTACGCCCGTCACCCCGGTCTCGGGCACGGGCGCGGCCTGCGGCGAGGTGGTGGCCGCGCCGGTCTCGGGGACGGAGCCGGTCTGAGGGACGGGGCCTATCTGCGGCCCCGACGTCGCCGCGCCGGTCTCGGGGACCGTACCGGTCTCAGGGACCGACTGGGGGGCGGTGGTCTGGGGGACGGCGCCCTCGCCGCCGGCCGCGGCGAGCAGGGCGGGTTCGGGCTGGTCGGTGGGGGTCTTCCAGCCCTTGGGCGGCGCCGACATCTTGCCCTTGTAGGTGAACCGGACCTCTCCCTTGACCTCCTCCCCGTCCGAGGCCACCGTCAGGTAGCGGGCGACGTAGGTGCCCTGCTCCGGCCAGTACGCCACGGGGACCTTCGCCGCGTACCCGACGTGGAACAGGCGCGGCTCCCAGGTGCCGTCGACGAGCTGGTACTCCTGGACCGGCTCGTCGAGGCGCTTGGGCTCCCCGTACGTCCAGTGCCGGTCGACCCGGACACCGCTGGGGGCGGTGACGGTGAAGTACGCGTTGGAGATGGGCCGCTCGGTGAAGTACAGCTCAAGTGACTCCAGGGGTTCGGAGACCGTGCTGTCCTTCGCCGGGTTCGACAGCGCGAGCTGCCCGTGGGCGGACGCGGGCGGTGCGAGGCCGGTCATCGCGATGCCGCCGACGACGGCCGCAAGGAACAGCCGGCCCACCCACCGCGCGACCCGCGAGCCGATGCGGGGGCCGATAAGCGAGCCGGACGGGCTCGCGAGGGCTCCGCTCGCGGCCGGCGGGGCGCAGAGCCGTGTGCGTCGGGAAGAGCGCAGCGTCGATCCTTCCGGGTACCGTACGCGTGCGCCGACCACGTCGTATTGGGGGGACGATCCGTCGCGCTCGCCGGTTGTGCCGACCGGTGTCACGCACGGGATGCTGGGCCACATTGTCGCCACCAGGCTCCTCGATCGTCAACCCTTCACCGGATCTTGCCCAAGGCGCCGGAAGGGGGTTCTCACCGGCCAGAAATGCCTGGTCATCTTGCCGTACCACTCCATGCGGAGCCCCGACCGGCCGCGCGGCCTTCGGCCGGCCGCCCGGCAACCGAGCGTCATCGGCCCGGCCGCGCGGCCGTTGATCGGCAATCACGGGCGAGCACCGACAGATGGGGAGAAATTTCCTGTTTTAGCGACTTATAGCACTCTTGACCGTTTATGAGGGTCTTTATACGATCCGCTTCAGCTTCCACGGCTCGAACCGCTGAAAGGGATCGCATGAGATTTCACCGTCTGGGCGGTACGGTCGTGACGGCCGCGCTGAGTGTGCTGGTCAGCGTCCCGTCGGCACACCCCGCGTTCGCCGCCCCAGGTGAACCTGGCAAGCCGCGTTACTCGGCCGGCGCGCCGAGCGTCGGCGACCCGTACTTCCCGGACCAGGGCAACGGCGGCTTCGATGTCCGGCACTACGACATCGCGTTCTCCTACGAGACGGCCGGTCGGCGCATCGACGCCGTCACGACGATCACCGCGGTCGCGACCGAGGACCTGGACCAGTTCGACCTCGACTTCCGGGGCCCCGAGATCACGGCCCTGACGGTGGACGGGCACCGGGCGGACTTCCGGCGGGACGGGCAGGAGCTCGTCGTGACGCCGCGCCCCAAGCTCAAGGAGGGCAAGCCCTTCACGGTCGTCGTGAAGTACGCGGGGACGCCGCCGGTCATCACCGACCCGGACGAGTCCATCGAGGGATGGGTCCCGACCGATGACGGCGTGTTCGTACCGGGCGAGCCGCAGGGTTCCACGGCCTGGTTCCCCGGCAGCGACCACCCCACGGACAAGGCGACGTTCACCTTCCGCGTCACCGTGCCGGAAGGGATCACGGCCGTCGGCAACGGCCAGTTGCTGTCGCAGACGACGGAGAAGGGCAGGACGACGTTCGTCTGGGACTCGACCGAGCCGATGGCGACCTACCTCGCGACGATGACCATCGGGAACTTCCAGGTGACCCGGTCGGCGACGCCGAGCGGGATCCCCGTCTACACCGCGGCCGACCCCCGGCTGGTGACCCAGTCGGCGGCCACCGTCGCGAGGATCCCGGACATCATCGAGTACTTCAGCACGATCTTCGGGCCGTACCCCTTCGCCTCGGCGGGGGCGATCGTCGACCGCGCGCCGGACGTCGGCTACGCCCTGGAGAGCCAGACCAAGCCCATCTTCTCCAGCTCCCCGAGCCTCGGCACGATGGCGCACGAGATCGCGCACCAGTGGTACGGCGACAGCGTGTCGCTCAACCGGTGGTCCGACATCTGGCTCAACGAGGGCTTCGCGACGTACGCCCAGTGGCTGTGGACCGAGCACAACGGCGGCGCCACGGCGCAGCAGACGTTCAGCTCCACAAGCAACTACGGGCGCGCCGCGACCTCGTCGTTCTGGCAGACCGTCACGACCGACCCCGGCCCGGTGGACATGTTCGGAAACGTGCCCTACAACCGGGGCGCCATGACGCTGCACGCGCTGCGCGGCAAGATCGGCGACACCGCGTTCTTCCGCCTGGTGAAGGAGTGGGCCGCCGCGCACCGGTACGGCAACGCGAGCACCGCCGACTTCGTCCGTCAGGCGCAGGAGGTCTCGGGCATGGATCTGACGAACTTCTTCGACGTGTGGCTCCACCAGAAGGGAAAGCCGTCGGCCTGGTAGGCGCGGAAAGTTCGGCTGCTGCTGTACGGTTCGCGCTGTGATGTACCGAATCCGCGTCTGCGTCGGTTCGCTGATCTCCCTGGTATGCCTGGGGTTCGCGCTCTACGCGTTGTATCAGCTGATCCGTGGCGGTAGCTGCGCGTCGGGTGGCAACTACGTCTCCGCGCGCGAGTGCCCGCCGGGCACGGAGAAGTGGGCGTGGATCCTCCCGGGCGCCATCATCGGCGCCCTGCTGAGCTTCTTCCTCGGCACCTTCAAGGGCTTCGGGCCCGCCCCGATCGACCGTATCAACGCCGCGTTGGACCCGGCCACTCGCCGCGACGGCCGGGTCATCGTGGCGCGCGGCCAGGTGTTCACCCGCGGTGAGACGCCCGATTCCTGGCAGATGTTCACCCCGGGCCAGGCGCCTTCCCCAACAGGGGCGCCCGGCGGGTCCACGGACTCCCAGGATCCGATCGTCCGGCTCCAGAAACTCCGCGAGCTGCTCGACGCGGGCACCCTGTCCCCCGCCGAGTTCGAGCAGGCGAAAGCGAAGATCCTCCGCGAGATGTGACCGCCCCCGGTCCACGGCACGCCGATCCCGCCCTCGCGTGGCCCGCCACGCGAGGGCGAGGCTCAGTGGGGAATCAGCCGTGGGGCCCGCCTTCTCGATCGGCCGGGGTGTCCGGCGCCGTCAGGTCGAACTCGTCTCGCAGGACGGAGAACAGAAGCTGGTCGTGCCAGCGTCCTCCGCGCCACTGCGCTCGGCGGACGGTGCCTTCGAGCCGGAAGCCGACCTTCTCCAGGCACCGGACCTCGGCACGGTTCTCCGGGTCGGTGGTGGCCTGCACGCGCTCGACCCGGGTGTGGGTGAACAGGTAGCGCACCAGCTCGCGCTGGGCCCGGGTGCCGACGCCGCGCCCGCGCCAGTCCGGCAGCAGGCCGATGGCGATCTCCCAGCACAGCGAGGTGTCGCGGCGTCCCCAGCGCCGCTCCAGCCACTCGACCCGGCCGGCCAGCTCGCCGTCCACGATGACGGAGAGCATGTTGTCGGGCCCCCCGAGCAGCCGCCGGGCGCGCAGCGCCTCATGCAGCCCGACGGTCGGGGTGAACCCGAACCACTGGTACGGGCTCGCGCCCTCCTCGCTCTGGAAGGCCAGGTCGAAGGCGTCGAGATCGGCCTCCACGACGGGCCGAAGCTCCAGGGTTCCCGGCATGTCGATCGCTCCCCAGGTCGACGGAACAGAACTGTCCTGGGGCGTAGGCGACCGCCCGGCGGCCCCCGGGCATCTCCACCATAAGGGCGGAATAGGCACCCCCTACCGCCACCACGCTCCTGGTACGGGGCTCGCTGCCGAGATATTCGATCCAATTGGCGAGGTCGACCGGTTCCACCGCTTCTACATCCCTGTTTCCTCAGGGCCCCGGCGAGTTTGTGATTTGGTCAGCTTGATTCCCTCACTTCCATCTTGAACAGATTGAGGGTGCGTCGGTGGCTGTAGACGTGGTGGC